>JACJNV010000031.1 GCA_014695175.1 Microcoleus sp. FACHB-DQ6
GGGTCGGGATTTGTTTGCTGCCGTTCGTTCAGTTGTGAATACTGGCAAACGTCAGGGTTTAACTGCTTATCAATCTATTCAACAAGCTCTCTCGATTGATGGCTCCCTTTTTTCCCCTAGTTGAGCAATTACGTTTTTTCTACAAAATCCATTTTAGTTATCTTCTGTGTTACTCGGCGAGTGAAATCGCTTTTTACCTCAAACTACACAAACGAAGTCCCTCTCTAAAAGACTAAAAAATCAAGCGGGTATTATAGCAACCGCCAAGGCTATTAGGAGGTTATTAATTATGGCGTAATGCCGCCCTTCCTATGGCTGCGCTAATATGAAAGGCCAAAGGTTGATTTTGATAACTATTTTGTCTTCGTTTAACTCAAGTTGAGCCGGGATTTCTGGAGCTTCAAAGAAATAAATTGAGTTACGAAGGGCTTTTCGTTCTTGCCAGTCGCCTCCGGCTGCGGCTAAGATTTGTTCCTTGGACATTCCCAATGCGAGTTTATCCATAAGTGGCTCATTTTCAAGAGTCCGCAATGCCTTCTCAACCCAGCGGCGATACCATCTGCCAAAAGACAATTCCGTTGGATAGAAATCCTCCCTGCCGTTCCAAATCGTGCCATGTGCGGGGCCGTTTACAACGAGATAAGAGTAGATGGCGCACCCCTGATGGCATAACTCCAACACGCCGGGATATTCGTCTCTATCGCCCCACTCCTCCAACTCCTCATCTGAATAAGAGTCTGTTGCTTTGGTTAAGGGGAATGGTTTGCTCAAATCGCGATACTGTGCGGCCTTTTCAAGAAGATCCAAACCGTAGAAGGGCCCTGCTCCACCGTTGCCAATTTCTTTCAAGAATAAACGGTAATCTTCGGGCAGCTTGATTTTATGTTTCTGCTCGAAACTCTGCAACTCGGCTTCCGCAAGCGTTTGTCCCAGTTTGTATTGGTGAGAATCTGCGCCGAACACGCGAAGATTTTTATCTTCTTGCCGCAAGCGTCGAAGCAGTTCTGGTAATTCTTTAATATCGTTTGAACTCATGTTATGTAGAGCTACCGCCAAGACGGTTAAGACGTAAACAGGAGGTAGTCCCAATCATGCGATCGCGCGGCAAATACGCGATCGCATCCAACAAAAGCAACAAATCTAATCTTTGCCTAAGCAATAAAAATCAGCTTTCCCTTGCCCATTTCCAAAGTATCGCCCATTTCCATACCGTTGTGAAAAGCACCTAAAATCACCTCGCTAGTTTTGCCGAAAGCGATCGCCCCGCTAGCATCAATTCCAATTGCGCCAAAATCCCGTTGACGCTCGTCAGCTTCAGTAAAAGAACGCTCAAAAGCAGCTTTCAAACTTAAACCATCTGTCACCCGAACCACAATTCGCGCGGCCAAACACTCGTCCATAATGTGCTCGCCAATCCCCGTACAGCTTACCGCCGCACTTTGGGCCGCGTAATTTCCCGCCGGCATCGCCGAGTCACTAACCCGCCCAATCCGCTCAAAACCCTTGCCACCAGTCGAAGTCCCAGCAGCCAAGCGCCCATGCACATCCAAAGCTACGACTCCGATCGTACCCATACCGGCCGGTTCGGCAACCACGTCAGCCATTGCTTTGCTAAAATTGCCTTGGCGTTCCTGCATCCACTCGTGCAAGCGCAAATCCGTCATCGGATCGTAAATCGGCAATTGAAGTTCTCGCAGCAATTCCGCCGAACCAAAATCAGAGAGAACTCGATCGTCCGAATGCTGTAAAAATTGAGCAAGTTCGATCGGATGTTGAACGCGAGAAACATTAATCGCCCCGCTGAAACGCTGCATTAAACCGTCCATCAGCGAAGCACTCATCCGAATTTGACCGTCCGACTGCACCACAGAACCAGTACCGGCATTGAATCGCGGGTCATCTTCCAACAATTGGCAGCCCCGCACCACTGCATCTACGGCACTTGCACCGTCTTTCAGCAGCGGATAAACTTCCTCCAAAACATCGTAAAGCGATTTCCGCACCGCCTCAATTCCGCCTTTACTATGTAGAGAACTGCCCGCACCGCCGTGAATAACTAACTTTGGTTGCACTTGTTGCGATGCCATAATTTATAACCTAATACCTAAAATTTTTCCTTTGCAATCTTAGCTTCGATCGAGCAACTTGCCCTAAATTCTTAATCTTGAGCCGCCAAACGGCGGCGGCGACAACGTTGGGAGCAGTATTTGACCTCATCCCAGCAGTCAGCCCATTTTTTGCGCCAAGTAAAAGGTCGATCGCACACGGGGCACATTTTTGTCGGTAAATCAGATTTCGATCGTTGCTTGGCCATGCTAATTTGGACATTACATTAGTTAGTGATTAAATTTTAATCAAAACAAACAAAACAACCAATTTCTGCCTAACACCTCCCCAAATAAAAATGCTCGAAACGGCCGACGCCAACATCCGAATCGTCTTAGTCGAACCTGCAGGCCCATTGAATGTTGGTTCTGTTGCCCGCGTCATGAAAAATATGGGTTTGCACCAATTAGTTTTGGTAAATCCCCAGTGCGATCATTTAGGGGAAGAAGCCCGACTGATGGCTGTTCGCGCCGCCGACATATTGGAAACTACCAAAGTAGTCGAGAGTTTGCCCGCTGCTTTGGTAGGGTGTGTCAGAGCGATCGCAACTACAGGGGATGATTGTCGATCGTTGCCAACACCACTAGAAGAACCCGCAGATGCCTTGCCTTGGCTCCTTGAAGCCCCCAGCGCCCTAATTTTCGGCCGAGAAGACTGCGGCTTGACCAATGCCGAATTAAACCGCGCTCAACGCCTGATCCGCATTCCCAGCAGCGATGCCTACACTTCCCTAAATCTCGCCCAAGCAGTCGCTATCTGCTGTTACGAACTATACAAGTCAGTTGTCAGTTGTCAGTTGTCAGTTGTCAGTGGCCAGAAGGAATCGGCTCCCTTGGAAAATTTAGAGGGATATTACCAGCAACTAGAAACGCTGTTACTCAAAATAGGATATTTGCAGCAGCACACAGCAGCAAGCCGGATGGAAAAATTTCGGCGTTTGTACAACAGAGCCTATCCGACAATTGATGAAGTCGCCATGCTGCGGGGCGTCCTCCGCCAAACAGAATGGGCAATCAAAACTTACCCACCAGAGGCAAATTCTGATACTCTGGATGGGGCGTTGCCGGAAAATCCAACGGATAGCTAGGAGAAATGCTGATAATTGGGGATGTGAGATTGAGGATTTTTTTCACTGAGAACTTTCCTGCCCCCACTTGTCACCTTCATAACAGGGTTTCTTGACTAAAAACCTAAGCTTTGCGATAATTTGCGAGCAATAAACTTGGTTGCTGATAATGCAGCCTCTGGGGCAAATCTAAAATCTAAAATCTAAAATTGATTGGCTGGCAAGCTGAAAAATCTTAA
>JACJNV010000310.1 GCA_014695175.1 Microcoleus sp. FACHB-DQ6
TCCTATACAACTTACACTCAAAAATTTTCTCAGCTATCGCGAAGCTGCTTTAGACTTTCGCGGCCTGCACACCGCTTGCATTTGCGGGCCTAACGGTGCTGGCAAATCCTCCCTCTTAGAAGCCATATGCTGGGCACTTTGGGGCTGTTGTCGCAGCGATACAGAAGACAATATCATCCACATCGGCGAAACAGATGTGCGCGTTGATTTCACTTTCTCCACCGGCGGCCAAATCTACCGGGTGATTCGCAACCGCCGGCGCGGACAATCGGGAAGTGTGGAATTTCAAGTCAGCTTGAATTCGGCCGTGACTGAGGAAAAACTTAATTTTCGCACGCTTACAGACAAGGGCCTGAGAACAACTCAGCAAAAAATCCTCGAACACATCAAACTAGATTACGATACTTTCATCAACTCGGCGTATTTGCGGCAGGGGCGAGCTGATGAATTTATGCTTAAAAAGCCGATCGAACGCAAACAAGTTTTAGCCAACCTGCTCAAACTCGACTCCTACGATACTTTATCCGAACAAGCCAAAGATACGTCCAAACAATTTAAAGCTCAAGTCGATGTACTCAAACAGAGTTTGCAAACCGTACAAGAGCAACTGCAACAAAAAGAGACCATCGCCTCGGAACAAACTCAATTGCAGCAAGCAACCGATTTGCTTCAGCAGCAGCAGCAAGCCGACACAACCGAGTTACAGCAACTGCAACTCCAGCACCACAACCGCCAAACTTGGCAAAAACTCCTCGCAGGCCACCAGCAACAGCACTACAATATCTCTCAAGAATGCCGCCGCTTGCAGCAAGAACTCAGCGCAGCCAAACAGCAGCAAAATGAGCTGCAAGCCCTCCTAGGGCAAGAAAAGGAAATAACAGCAGGCATCGCGTATTTCCAGAGCTTGCAAGCCACAGAAGAAACTCTGGCGGGTAAATTTAAGGCAAACCAACAAGCCCAAAATCAGCGTCAGCAATTGCAAGAACAGCAACGGCAAGAACTGAGCTTTTTGCAAAGCAAAATTCAGCAGTTGCAAGCTCAATTAGAGGTTTTAGAACAAGATGAAAAAGATGTTCTGGAAATTCTCAAACAGCAGCCGGAGGTTGATAAAGGACTCGCACAGTTGCAAGCAGTTCGATCGCGCCTCAACGAACTAGAGCAACTGCAACTGCAAGTTTCGCCGCTGCTACAGCAGCAGCAGCAAAAGCAACAAAAGCTCGATCGCGCCCGCGCCGGTTTAACCGCCCGCTTAGACGAAATCAACCGACAGGTGCAAGTTCAGCAGCAGCAGCGACAGCCGCAATTACAGCAGGAAATCTCCGCCATCGCCAATCAAATTTTGCAGTTGGAAAACAAGCGAGTTTATCAGCAGCGAGTCCGCGAAAAAGGTCAAGAAAGGCACGACTTTCTAGGAAACCTGCAAGCCAAAAGCCGCGACTATCAAACCAGACTCGCCGAGATCGACCAAAAACTGCAACTGCTGCGGAAACATGAAGGAGAAAAAACTGCAGGCGAAGGTAAAGCCTCGAATTTTGCGGAAAACGAGCCATCGAATTCGCCTTTAATGGTGCGGGATGCAAATTTTGGCAATTGTCCTTTGTGCGATCGACCTTTAGACGAACACTACTGGAATTTGGTAGTCGCAAAACACCACACCCAACAGCAGGAAATCTGGAACCAACTGTGGGTTGTCCGCGAACAGTTGGCCGTCTCCGAGCGCGAAATTCAAGTTCTCAGACATGAATACCGCGAACTAGAAGAGGAATTAGCGCCCTACCAAGAATTGCGGGAACGCCGCAGTCATTTACAAGCACAATTAGATAGCCTGGGCCAAGATGAAAACCGACTGCAAAGTATGCGTCAAGACGCTGCAGAAATAGAGCGGTTGCTACGCACCGGCGAGTATGCAGCCGATGATTTGGCCGAACTCCAGCAAATCGAACAGCAACTGCAACAGCTCAATTACAGCGATCGCAGCCACTCCCTCGCCCGCAGCGATGAAAAGCGCTTGCGGTGGGCGGAAATTAAGCAAGCTCAAATCAAAGACGCTCAGCAGAAACTGAATAAAATTAATGCCCGTCGCCCGGATTTGCAAACTCAATTAGCCACAGTACAGCAACAGTTAGAACAGCAAAAAAATAGCTCGGAAATACAGCAGCAAATTCTGTCTTTAGATAGATACATTGCGGAAATAGCCTATAATTTGGAACAGCACGAACACGTCCGCAGCGAAATGCGCCGATCGCAGTTTTGGATCGCCCGCGCCGAAAAACTGCGATCGGCAACTGTGCAGTACCCGCAAGTGCAGCAGCGGGTTAATGAAATAGCAAATTCCATCGCCGTGCGCGATCGAGATTTGCAAGCTGTCAGCGCTCAAACTGCCGCGATGAACCAGCAATTGCAAGAACATCCCGATCCCGCAGCCCGCATAAGTGCGATCGAACAGCAAATGAGTCGCCGCCGCCAGCAGCTAGACCAACATTTGGGAAGTCTCGGACGCCTCCAGCAGCAGCAGCAAAATCTAGAAACTCTGCAAGTTCAGCTAGTAGCTCAAAAAGAGCAAATGCAAGTTGCCAAACGCCAGCAGCGAGTTTATCAAGAGTTGGGTCAAGCTTTTGGTAAAAACGGCATTCAAGCTTTAATGATTGAAAATGTTTTGCCTCAACTTGAAGCTGAAACCAATCAGATATTGTCGAGATTGAGCGCGAATCAATTGCACGTTCAATTTATTACTCAGCGGGCTGCTGCTTCTAAAAAAGCAACTAAATTGATTGACACTTTAGACATTTTAATTGCTGATGCTCGCGGTACTCGCGCCTACGAAACTTACTCGGGCGGTGAAGCTTTTCGGATTAATTTTGCGATTCGGCTGGCGCTGGCGAGACTGCTGTCTCAGCGGGCGGGCACGGCTTTGCAAATGTTGATTATTGATGAGGGATTCGGAACTCAGGATGCTGAAGGGTGCGATCGGCTGATTGCTGCAATTAATGCGATCGCCTCCGACTTCGCCTGCATCCTCACCGTTACCCATATGCCGCACCTGAAAGAAGCTTTTCAAGCCAGGATCGAAGTAAGCAAAACTGCTCAGGGTTCTTCCATCAGCTTGTCAATTTAAAAGGGTTGACGAGCCGGATGGAAGGAGGAGTAGAAAAAAAGTTGAAAATATCAGTATTTTCACCTTCTGTTTTCTTTCCCCCTTCGCTATTTTCACCTTCTGTTTTCTGGATAAGTGCGGAAGGTCTTTGGTTATACTAAATTCCCCAAAAGAAGGCAATTGTCTGCCCGTGGCCCAAACCATAATGGAATCAGTCATTGCCGATCTAAAATCTAAAATCTAAAATGGTATTAGTCGTCTCCCCCGTCGGCTTTTTTGGGCTGTTGACTTTGTTAACAAAGCTGAATTAAAAATAAGATAATAGAATAAGAATGGCTCAAGCTATTTATATTTTTTTATTGTTCATTCCGCTCCTCGGGAGTTTGGAGCTTGCCACTGATGACAACAGACTCTTTCAACCTGTCTCTCCTAGAACGGGCGATCGCAGCGTCGAGCAACAGCATCCTCATCGCGGATGCTCGCAAGCCTGACCTACCTATTATCTACTGCAATCCTGCTTTTGAGAAACTGACTGGTTACAGTGCCCAAGAAGTTATTGGACGCAACTGCCGATTTTTGCAAGGCCCCGATACCGATCGGGCCGAATTAGACAAACTTCGCAGCAGTTTACGGTCGGGAACGGAAATTCAGGTAGTTCTCAAAAATTATCGCAAAGACCAAACTCCTTTTTGGAACGAATTAATCGTTTCCCCCATCCTAGACAACGAGGGAAAATTAACTCATTTTATCGGAGTTCAGAACGATATTAGCAAAAGAGTAGCAGCCGAAACAGCCCTGCAAGAAAGCGAAGAAAGATTGCGCGCGATCGCCACTGTGACTCCCGTCCCCATGTCAATTACGCGGCTGGAAGACAGCGTTATTTTGTATGCAAATCCTGCCCTCGGGGAAAGTTTAGGTGTGAGTCACGAACAACTTATCGGACGCAAAAAAATTGAACTTTATGCCAATATCAATGACGGCCGTCAATTGATAGAATTAGTCAAACAAAACGGTTTTAGCGACAGCGAACAAATCTGCCTTAGGAAAGCAAACGGCAGTTTGTTTTGGGTGAAAATGTCGATGCGCTCGATTAATTTTAACGGCGAAGCCGCAATTTTATCGGCATTTTACGATATTACCGCTCGCGTAGAAGCAGAAACAGCACTACGGCAAAGCGAAGCGAGGTTTCAAAAACTAGCTGCCAACGTTCCCGGGATGATTTATCAATTTCAGTTAGCAGCAGACGGTACTTTGTCATTCCCCTACGTCAGTTCCGGCTGCCGCGAACTCTGGGGATTAGAACCAGAGGTGCTCCAAAATTCAGCTATTCCCGCGATCGAAATGATTCATCCAGAGGATGCGCCCAGCTTCAAGGAATCTGTTGCTATCTCAGCTAAAACTTTAGAGCCTTGGCGGTGGGAAGGCAGATTGGTTTTCCCGGGCGATCGGATTAAGTGGATTAGCGGGGCTTCCCGACCAGAACCGGGCGAAAAAGATGACATTATTTGGGACGGCTTGTTGATTGACATTAGCGATCGCAAACTTGCAGAATCAGCACTGCGGCAAAGCGAAGCCAGATTTCAAAAAATGGCCGCCAACGTGCCGGGAATGATTTATCAATACTTGCTGCATCCCGACGGTTCCGATGAATTCATTTATGTAAGTTCAGGCTGTTGGGAACTCTACGAATTAGATCCAGAAAAAGTTCAAGAAAACTCGGATTTAATGTGGTCAACGGTGCATCCAGAAGACCTAAAAGTCCTTTTAGAATCAATCGCAATCTCCGGCGAAACTTTAAAACCTTGGATATATGAAGGGCGGCTCGTAACGCCATCGGGAAAACTGAAATGGATTCGTGGCATTGCCCGCCCCGAAATGCAGCCTGGGGGCGATATACTGTGGGAGGGAGTGACAATCGACATCAGCGATCGCAAGCTAGCAGAAATCGCCCTCAGCGAATCAAAAATGGCCCTGCAACAAGCCAATCAAGAACTTGAAAAGCGCGTCCTAGAACGCACGGAAGCCTTGCAAACATCCCAAAATATGCTGTGGTCGGTAATCAACAACATCCCTCAGTTAATTGCCTGGAAAGATCGAGATTTAGTTTACTTGGGAGGCAACAAAAACTTTGCCAAAGTCGCAGGTTTCAATCACCCCAGTGAAATCGCTGGTCTCACTGACTTCGATATGCCTTGGAAGCCTGAAGAAACAGAAAATTTTCGAGCGTGCGACCGTCGCCTTATGGCAACAAACACGCCAGAATATCACATCATAGAATCCAAAATGCAAGCCGACGGCACCCAGTGCTGTCTGGAGACAAATAAAATACCTTTACACGACAATTCCGGCAATGTTGTCGGCATTTTGTCTACGTTTGAAGACATCACAGATAGGCTTTCCCTAGCAGCTAAAGTCCGGGCCAGCGAGGAACTATTTCGCACAATGTTTGAAGATGCACCCATCGCTATCTACTTAGCCAATTTAGACGATAACAAGTTAGTGCGAGTCAATAAAAATTACTGCCAAATGCTGGGATATACCGCAGAAGAATTGCTGAGCAAAACATTTATAGAACTTGGACACCCCGAAGATTATTCAAAAAACCTCGAAGTTGCTCATTATCTTGAGCGGGGAGAAACTAATAGCTATCAAATTGAAATCCGCCAGCTTGCCGCTACAGGTAAAATTGTTTGGGTAAACGTGACAGCTACTTTGATTCGAGACGGCGAAGGAAAAGCTATTTACAAATTAGGGATGATTGAAAATATAACTAACCGCAAAATTTCCGCCGCAGCACTCCAAGCTTCAGAATCTCAATTGAGAAAACAAGCCGCCCAATTGCAAGAAGCCTATGAACAGCTACAACACGCTCAAATCCAATTAGTTCAATCAGAAAAAATGTCGAGCCTCGGTCAGATGGTGGCTGGCATAGCCCATGAAATCAACAATCCCGCAACTTTTATTAACGGCAATATTTCTCACACATACAACTATTTTCACGATTTAATAGAGCTATTGAATCTCTACCAGGAATGCTACCCGTCCCCAGTTGCTCAGATTTCTGAAAAAGTTAAGGACTTAGAGCTCGATTTCCTGAAGGAAGACTTGCCCAAGATGCTAAACTCCATGAGAGTAGGAATAGAAAGAATTAGTAAAATTGTGTTATCGCTGCGAAATTTTTCGCGGCTGGATGAATCAGAAATGAAGTTGGTAGACCTTCATGAAGGAATTGACAGTACGCTGTTAATTTTGCAGCACCGATTGCATCATGGAAGTAAAAAAAGCCGGATTGAAATTATTAAAGAATACGGAAAAATCTCGAAAATTCACTGTTGTGCGGGGCAGTTAAACCAGGTATTTCTCAACATTATAAGCAATGCGATCGACGCTTTAGAAAGCCAACCGCAACCTCGGACGATCGTGATTCGCACCCTCATGAAAAAAGCTGGCCTGAAAAGCCACAGTAAAAACCAGCTCAGTGATTGCGATCGCATTGTAATTTGCATCGCCGACAGTGGCCCGGGAATGAGCGAAGACGTTCGCAAGCGGCTATTTGACCCGTTCTTCACCACCAAGCCCGTAGGGGCTGGAACCGGCTTAGGATTATCCATCAGCCATCAGATTGTGGTAGAAAAACATAAGGGAAGCCTGCGGTGCATCTCAGCGCCCGGCCAGGGAGCGGAATTCTGGATTGAAATCCCCTGCTGAGCGATCGTCCATTAATCTAAAAGTTTAAATATCTAACTTTTAATTCCCAATTGCCGTCGGTGCTTGAGTTATCAGGGTTTTGAATTAACCGCACTCAGAGGCCGGAACAAATCGCACTCAGCGGTGTGCTAATCTGCTGCCCTTATTCGCTAGGCAATTATGCTGAAAAAACTACCTTTATCCTGGTCTCGCTACATTCCAGCCGGGTTGACGCTGGCTTTGGGTGTCGGACTGTCGGTTCTGGCATTCGCCTTGGTTTGGGACTGGGAAGACAAGCGCCGCGACTACGAAATGCAGCGCCGCATCGACGATATTTCGATCGGCATCGAACGCCAGCTCAACTCCGACTTAGATACTGTTCTAGCCCTCAGCGACTACATGAAAGCCTTCAGCGCCGTCGAGCGTTCCTCTTTTGCCCGGTTTGTCGCCCGGCCCCTATCCGTCCACCCCAGCCTGCAACTCCTAGCTTGGGCCCCCCGCGTCCCGAATTCGCAGCGGCGCAACTACGAAACCAAAGCTAGAACCGAAACAGAGCCCAGCTTCGAGATTACAGAGCGCGGCCCGCGAGGAGAACTCCGCAAGGCCCTCCAGCGTTCCGAATACTTCCCGGCGTTCTACGTCGAACCAACAGCCGGAAACGAGACAGTATTGGGCTTTGACCTCGCCTCCCACCCAAAAATCCGCGTCGCGCTCGATCGAGGGCGCGATACAGGGGAAATGATTATCACCAACTACATCGGCCTAACTGAGGGCAATTCCCCGGAACTGGGTCTTTTGGCCATAGTTCCGATTTACGAAAACAGCAGTAAACCCACTACCCTGGAATCGCGTCGCCAACTGCTACAAGGATTTGTTCTGGGCGTATTTCGAGGCAAAGATATTTTCCAAACCTCTTTAAAAGGACGCAATACCGACTACCTCAATATTTATCTCGTTAGCGAGGCTCCAGACAAGCAAGAAGCACCGTCGCTGTTACCCCAAACGGGGAACCAAGTTCTCAAAAATCTCCCTGCTGAGCGCCAAATTCAGCAATTTGCGGTGCAGTTCCAATCCGCGAGCCAACAAGTGCTTCCAGCATCAGCCACTGTTGACCGAGCCCTGATGCAAAACTGCCCGATTCTTGACAATCCAGGCCCGAACTATACAGCTTGCAGAAGGCGGCTGAAAATTAGCAGCCGCCAGTGGTCTATGTACGTGTCTGCAACGCCGGAAATTCGCAGGATTCGCAAGCACTGGCGCTCTTGGGGAACTCTGACGATGGGGATGCTGTGGACTCTGATTCCGGTGACATATATGCTGACATCTTTGAGCCGCACCGCCCAAATCGAAAAGCTAGCCGGAGAAAGAATTCGCCAAGCCGAACAGTTGCAGGCTGCTTACCTACAGTTGGAACTCGAACAAGCTAAATCCGAGCAACTGCTGCTGAACGTTTTGCCGGCAGCGATCGCCCTGCGTTTGAAAGACAACGAACACAATATCGCCGAAAGTTTTGCGGAAGTAACTGTGATGTTTGCCGACATTGTGGGGTTTACAGAGCTTTCGTCGAGAATTTCAGCGACGGCGGTGGTGGAAGTGCTCAACGATATTTTTTCGGCTTTTGACCACTTGGCCGATCGCCACGGTTTGGAGAAAATTAAGACTATTGGTGACGCTTACATGGTTGTCGGCGGTTTGCCGACGCCCCGAGAGGATCACGCCGAGGCGGTTGCGAACATGGCGATCGATATGCTGCACGAAATTAGGCTTTTGAGTTTAGAACATTCGGAACCTTTCAGCATTCGGATTGGGATTAGCAGTGGCCCTGTAGTTGCCGGCGTCATCGGCTTAAAAAAGTTTATTTATGACCTCTGGGGCGACACAGTAAATATTGCTTCGCGCATGGAATCCCACGGGATTACTGGCTGCATTCAAGTCACCACCGAAACCTACCAGCTATTAAAAGATAAATATACTTTTCAGAAGCGCGGCGCCATTCAAGTTAAGGGCAAGGGATACATGGTTACTTATTTACTAACTGGGAAAAAAGATTATTGACACTCCCCGTTCTTTCATAGACGGGGATTCTTGGGGAGCATCTCAATTTTTGTAAAAAGCATCTTTGGTATAAGCAAGCGAGGGGGGACGCTCGCACTAGAAAAGCTTGCACACAGTTATTTTTTAGCTCGCATCACTAAATCAATTAACTGTTCTCTTCCCCAGAGTTGTACCCCATTCGCTTGAGCCAGTTTATGAGCATTGGATGTAAACATACTGTTTGTAATAACGATCGCATCTTGCGCCCCGTAATACTTAACCGCACTAACCACTTCTTGCACGGCGGAATTTCCCACTTTTCCTTGATAGCGTTTTGCCTGGACAACGGTTTTCTTGCGGGCTTTAGAGAGAATCAAGTCCGCACCAAAATCGCCCGTTTTGGGTGTCATTTCGACCGCATAACCGAGATTGCGGAAACAGCAGGCTAAAAATTCCTCAAACTCTTCTCCCGTCATGCGATCGACCTGATCGATTAAATACCCAATCTCTGCCACTTCTAACCGCGTAGAACCTGCTAAAATCTGCTTGAATTTTTTCAGCAGAATTGCACTCAACTTAGTAGAAGGAGAATGAGAAGATAATGGGGGAGCTTGTGATTCAGTATCTATTAAATTCGCAATCTTTGGCACGTCTAATCGCCCAGCAACTTTTATGATTTTTTGGAAATTTTGCAGCATACTCGAACTCAACTTATTAGTAGAAGGAGAATCAGAAGATAAAGAGGGAATTTGTGATTCAGCTTGGACTTCAGTTTGTGCTTCAGTGGCTTCCGATACCCCATCCTCGATCGAAGTTTGCTGGGCTGGCTTTTGAGCTTGCTTTCTTTTGCTCAAAACAGCCCGTTGAATTGTCAGCAAAATTTTCCCCTCTTGTTGATTAATTTCACCGTCAGCCTCGACGATCTCAGTGCATCGCTTTAAAAGTGGTTCGGCAAAGTCAAGTTCGAGTTGTGCGAGTAAAATATCCAACTTGGGAAGCAATTTAGACTTATTTGTCACAGCTTCAATCTCAGCTAAAGTCCTGGGATTTAAATTCGCCGCTCGTAATTCCGGTAATAACTCATCCCATCGGGTGAATTTTTTGCTGGCATAGACGACATACACCAAAATCCAATCCATCACCGTTTCTTGTGCGATCGCTGTCTCTAAATATTGCTCACTTTCCGCTTGCAATACCTCTTGTAAATCTTCGAGCTTGGTTTCGATTTCCGAGGAATCGAGATGCGCTTCATAAAACCGACAAGCACCGTATCCCAGCGCGTAAATCATTGTCGCACTGGCGCTAGCATTAATTACCGCACCCGCCAAGGGAATATTGCTGACAAGCGTAACTCCAGCTTCGATCGCTAAATTGCTACCCAAGGACAAACCAAAAATAGCGACAACTTCTGCTTTGCGATCGCTCGATCGCAAATCCATGCCATAGGCGGCAGCAATTTGATAAACCAACTCGGCAGATAACGCCGTCATTGCCGCTAAATCCATGCCAGACAACGCCAAAGCCACGCCGGGAACTAAACTGCTCACCAAGCCACTTCCTGCCGCTAGCAAGGCTTTTTCCACCATCAAGTGATGTGCGATCTCTTCGGGTTTCTCGTGAGGATATTGGCGCTGTAACTCTCGAACTTGCGCCTCGGCATTTACGACATCAACAGCATCTATAGCATTAACTAACCAGTCGATTTTGAACTTTTGGGTCAGTTTTTTCAGAATAGGACTCTGCGAAATAAAAACTAGGGATGAACCAAAAAAATTGGGAACTTGCATTGCTGCACTTCCCGCACTCGCCGCTGCATTCCCCACCGCACTCGCGGTATTAACAAAAATCGCACTTCCAGCACTGACGGCTGCATTCCCCACCGCACTCGCCGTATCAACAATCGCACTTCCAGCAGTGCCGGCGGCATTCCCCACCGCACTCGCCGTATCAACAATCGCACTTCCAGCAGTGCCGGCGGCATTCCCCACCGCACTCGCCGTATCAACAATCGCACTTCCAGCACTCGCCGCCGCACTCCCCACCGCACTCGCGGTTGCAGAGACGGCTCCGAAAACGGAACCGAACCAATTGGATTTATCCCCTGGTTCAGCCTGCACCCCCGATTTGGATTGATCCTTGGTTTCTGCTACCTCGGTTACTGAGAGAACTTCTTGTGAGTGGGTGCTGTCTTTTTTGCTTTCGTTGTCTAGCATGGCTTTACTGGGGGTGGAGATTTTCAATGCAGCTTTTTCAGCAATTCCTTGGATTGACACTCCCCCCTCGCGTACAGATGGGGATTCGTTTCCTGGTAATAGTGTAGCGCGATCGTCCCGCTGGCTAGTTTCGTCTTTTGGAGTGCCAGCAGGACGCTCCCAATCCCTCATCTTTCAACCATTAAACCATGACCGAAGACATCAATTCATCTGTCATTTCAAAATTAGCCGTCACGCTTTGCACATCATCCAAATCTTCCAGTGCATCCATTAACTTAAGGAGCGATCGAGCTTTTTCAGGAGTGTCTATTTCCACTGTATTGCTGGGAATCCAGCGAGTTTCTGACTGCAAAACTGCAAATTTTTTTTGTTTCAAAACATCAGCCAGTTGTTCCAAATTAGCCACACTTGTAAATACCTCTGCACCTTCAGTATCCTCATCAATTAATATCAAATCATAAGATTCCGCAGCCGCCTCTAGCGACGCTTCAAACAATTGTTCCTCATCAATCGGGCCGCGTACCGTACAAACTCCTTTGTGGTCAAACATCCAGCCCACACAACCTGTTTCGCCCAAGTTTCCGCCATTTTTAGTAAAAGCTTCTCGCAAGTCAGCCGCTGTGCGGTTGCGGTTGTCTGTCAGCGCTTCAATTAGAATAGCAACCCCGCCAACGCCGTAGCCTTCGTAGCGAATAGCTTCTAAATCCGAACTCCCTCCCGCCAAGCCCGCACCTTTGGCGATCGCCCTTTCTATGTTTTCATTAGGAATACTCGCCGCCTTGGCTTTTTCAATAGCCGTTCGCAGTTGAAAATTGCCAGCGGGATCGGGAACTCCGCTGCGGGCCGCGACAATAATTTCGCGAGATATTCGAGCAAAAACCTTGCCTTTAACGGCATCAACTCTAGCTTTTTGGCGTTTAATATTCGCCCACTTACTGTGTCCAGCCATACCTATTTAAGCTTTTCGATTTAAAATGTGCGATCGAGATTAAACAATAACACCCAGATTCGGACTAATCAGATTAACGTAGGGTGCTCTTCTGCCGCGCACCTTACACACATAGCATAAAATGCGATTTTTCGCACGAATCTCAACTTTAATTAAACCGGATCACGGTTTCAGAGTCACTCAGGTGAGAAGTATCGCCATTAAGTGCGATCGACCATTCTCCCTCACCCCGCACCACTTTCACCAAACAGCACAAAGAAGCATTAATTTCCGTTTCAGCACAGCCCGCCAGCCCGATCGCAGTTCCTAAAACCGACGCACCGTGACCTACTAATAACATATCTTCGGGAAACTCAGCCGCGAGGCGTTTAGCAGTTTCCCCCGCCCTTTTGAGACAAGCTTCCCCAGTTTCGGGATAATTAGCAATACCGCCTTTGTAGGAAGCATCAATCCTGGGAAAACGCCTGCACAAAGCTTCGACAGACTCAGTTTCTGGCATTTCTGGCATCCATTCCGGATTCAGCCATTCGCACAGTCCCCACTCTAGTTTAATTGACAAATCGAGAGCTTCGGCCGCGTGATTTGCTGTTTGGACAGTTCGCAGAAAAGGGGAAGCAAAAATATGAGAAATTCCTTCACCTTTGAGGCGATTGGCGAGTTGTTTAGCTTGAATGTGACCGTCTTCGGAAAGGTGGGGGTCATAGGGGCGTTCTGCTGTGAGAAACCAGTCGGGGTTAACGAAGTCGATGCGGTTTCCGTGTCGTGCGATCCAGACTGTTTGTGGCATGAGTTGGTTTGAGTTTTGCTTCTAGGTGTAATATTATATCAAAGTTTGTTAATTTGATTTGTTGCGAAGCTATTGATGAGATTTTTTTTAACCGCAGATGCACGCAGATAGACGCAGATGGATAGTGGATTTGGCAAGGGGCGATCGGGCGCGATCGTATTTGTTAATTTAAAGTCGCTTTTGCCATGTGTTCAAAGCTTGAGCAACTAGCCCATCTAAATCTTGAACGACAAAATCTTCTGCTGTGATTATTCTTACACTACGCCCATTTTTATATTCGTATTCCCTTAGTTTAAAATAACTTTTATGTTTCGTCTCTTTGTATAACCCTTCTGGTACATGGCTAAACTGCCAGTAGACATCCAAATTCGTATGAACTTGCATCCTGGCAATAGCTTGTTTAGTACGGTTAGGAATAGGCAACCAGAGGAAAAAAATAATTTCTTTCGACTTTCTATGAAAATACAGCTCAGCACAGGGCTTAGTTTTTGGGATTCCATATTTGATACTTTTAGGCTCGATTATTTCCTGCATTCGATTGTCGAAGCGGAGAATTTGCTGGCGAATTTTCAGAAATTTATCTTCATCTTCCGCAGTCCATGAACCCAGCCAATCTAAAATTAACCTGGGCGGAGGGGGTATACTGTCATCACTTTTACTATAATCTATCTCGCGATAAGGTATGTCTATTTGCGAGGTTTCCTGTGTATCTATGTCTTGAAAATGCAGATAAAATTTATCTTGATTTTGGATAACGGCTAATTGAAAAAAATTAAAGAATAGTTGATGATACTTCCTATCTGTAAAATTATCTCTGTGAAATTTTGGCGCAATTGCTATTAAGCGAACGGGGCGATCGTAATCCACGCGATCGGCAAAAGGTTTGTGTTCTAACAAAGCATCGTAATAACGGGTTAACTGCTGAACGACATATCTATCTTCGCCGTTTTTTAACTCCAGCACAACTAACCGTTTATTCTCGTCCACCGCTATAATATCGCATCTTTGCTCGTTGACAGTGAATTGCCGCTTGATGACCGTCAAACCGAGCAAACTTTGCAAGTGAACTTCGACAAAATCCTCTAAGGCTTCTTCATTGGCAAATTCCCACCCAGACCCTGTTTTCCTCAATGCGGCGCTGCTTAGCATTTTGACAATTCTTAAAGTCTTTAACCAATTTTACCACTAATGTCTGTAGTCCGCTGGGGGTTTAAATAAACCCCGATCGCCCTGACAGCTTCCCAGCCATCCCGCCACACAATCGCCTTTAAGTGGGAGCGCTATAATAGTAACTATTCGACACTCCCATCTCTTGACAAATCATTAAAAATATGCTCATCAGTGAAAGCGATCGCGCTACCATTCGCTCAGTCGTAGAACAGCAACTGCAAGCATTTCAAAAAGACGATGCTGCGCTCGCTTTTTCCTTCGCCAGTCCCGGAATTCAGCAGCAGTTTCGCACCGCAGAAAACTTTATGCACATGGTAAAAATTGCCTATGAAGCTGTCTACCGTCCGCGATCGGTATTATTTGAAAACCTCGGCACTGTAGAAGGGATTCCCGCTCAGCCGGTGCTGTTGCTGGACTCGGAAGGTATCCCCATCAGAGCCATTTATCTCATGGAAAAACAGTTTGATAAGAGTTGGCGAATTAATGGCTGTTATTTGGTTTCCCTTCCCGAAGAATAAGTTATGCTTACTTTTCGGCTGAGCTTTTTTTGCTAATTCGCAGCATCTTATTACCGCCCTTTTGAAACTCATAAGGAGACTCTTGAATTTCTACACTAAAACTTCTCTTTTTCAATTCGGTGACGATCGGGTTTAAGTGATCGGATTCCTCCCCGCTAAAACTCTGCAATAGAGGGAATACCCGGACTTCCTTCGCAACCCGACACATTTCTGTAATTGCTTCCAGATGAAATTCTTCCGAAAGCAGGTGAGAATAAGCAAATAAGAAATGGCTGCACAAAGCTAGATCGAATTGACCGTTCTCGAAAGGCAAAACTGGCAGCTCAGCAGTCATGTAGCGGCCTTGCTGCAAACCAGAGGGAAAATCTTCTAAAAAATCCTGCATCGCCTTCATTCGCACTTCGCCTAGCTGGTACGGCGATTCAAAATTGTTCCACAAATAGCCGTCTAGATTTGCCTTAACCCCATCAATGACAGTTTGATATGTTTCTTGGATGCGATCGCCAATTTCCACCGCAGTAAACTGATAAACTGGATCGCAAGAAATTACCTTTTTACCTTGGCGAGTCATTTCGGCATTGAAACTTGCCGGGCCGGCGGCACAATCAAGAATGTTTAGCTTGAGGTCACTTGAGGTCAAGCTAAACATTCCTATGTATTCATCCAAGCAGCGTCCCCAGGGAATTACTTGATCCAGTTTTAGTGACACTTGTCTTTGTCCTGCAGAGAGAATTATTTAACATTTTACCTCAAATCAGGGCGTTTTTTTTTATCCATTTCTTTGGCGGGTTGATTTGTATCGCGACTTATGTATAAAGAATTTTGCTCAAACGAGATCCTAATCCTGATAACAGTTGGCAGGCTTTACAGTTTCTTTACAAACAAGGTGCAAAATAGTTAAGTGCGATCGCACAATTTTTATGCTTCCACCTGTGGATTTTGCAGCGAAGCGAGGCTACACTGGACAGCAGGGAAAATAAACTAAAATCAACTAGCTAAATTGCTCTCGTTCATTGGCAGGTTGCAACCAGGAAAGAAAGATGAAACATACCGTTCAAACCGCTACAAGTCTGAGTTTGTCAGCACTCCTGGCGCTATTGAGCTCGCTGCCCAGTATAGCTCAGTTGCCTGCCGTCAGAACTCCTGGAGCCACTCCTACCCCAAACCGGCCGAGAGTACCGCCGCCACCTCTTCCGGGTTCGAGTTTGCCACCGAGCGGCAATTCTGGTTCGGTGACACAAGAAGCAGCTTATACTTTAGGATCGGGCGATCGCATTGCTTTAGAGATATTCGGCGTCCCTGAATTCAGCAGAGAATATCAAGTGTTAGTTGACGGGACGCTCAATTTGCCAATCATTCGCAGCGTCTCAATTCAAGGGTTGACGCTGGAACAAGCCGCTAACGTAATTACCAGGCGATACGAACCCTTCATCAATGTTCCCGTTGTTACCGTGACTCTGATGGTCGCTCGCCCCCTAAATATAGGTCTTGCAGGTGAAGTTACTCGCCCGGGTTCCTACAAGATTAATCCCACTAGAGAAGGAGGAGGAGTAAAATTCCCGACTTTGATGGAAATGCTGCAACTTGCACAAGGGGTGACATCAGCAGGAGATATGCGAAATGTCCAAATTCGCCGTCCCCGCAGAGGCGGGCCGGAGCAAGTTACTACTGTAGATTTGCAGGATTTTTTAGAGACGGGAAATTTGCGTCAAGACGTTACCATTCGAGATGGAGATACAATTTTTGTACCGACAGCAAGGGCCCTGAATACTCAAGAAGTTCGTCAAAGAGCCAGTGCTAATTTTTCCGCTGATATTACTAAACCAATTGGCGTGGTAATTGTCGGGGAAGTAAACCGGCCGGGGCCTTATACTGTATTTGCTTCGGATGTGCGATCGAGCAACCAACAAACAGAGTTGAGTTTTGTATCTATCGACCAACAGCAAGGAGCCGTTGTGGGCTTACCAACAATAACTAGAGCACTGAAAATTGCTGGTGGTATCACTACAGAAGCCGACATTCGCCGCGTGCAAATCCGCCGCCGAGTCAGAGGTGGTAACGAACAAACTATCATGGTAAATCTGTGGGATTTGCTGCAAAAAGGCGACGCAACTCAAGATATTTTGCTGCAAGAAGGAGATAGCGTAATTATCCCGACAGCGGCTACTGTAGACTTGGCTGAGGTTTCTCAAGTCGCAAATAGCAGTTTTTCTCCGAACGCGATTAGCATCAATATTGTAGGAGAAGTAATTAGGCCTGGGGCTTTGCAAGTTCGACCCAGTACATCCCTGCACCAAGCTTTGCTGACCGCAGGCAGTTTCAATCAATTGCGGGCTAAAAAAGACAAGGTAGAACTATTGCGTTTGAACCCCAACGGTACTGTTTCTCGCCGCACGATAGAGGTGGATTTTGCTCAAGGGTTGAATCCTAATAATAACCCAACTCTCCGCAACAACGATGTGATTCTGGTAGCGCGATCGGGCTATACTAGGGTAGCAGACAATATCAACAGATTCGTGCAGCCGATCGCAGGAGCTGTAACTGGGATCAGCGCTGTTAGCGGCGTTTTTACTGGGTTTCAAACAACTATCAACGCTTTTCAAAACTTATTTTTGGGAGGGGATTTCGAGCGGCGAAATCAGCTCAGACAGCTTCGCGAACAACGTCAAGACAGACAAGAGCAACGTGAAGACAGACTGTTGGAAAGAGAGCTAGAACGTCAAGATAGATTGCAGCAAGCTGAAGACAGAAGACTGCAACTTGAAGACAGAAGACTGCAGCTTGAAGACAGACAGCGGCAAATAGATCTTGAGAATCGGCGAATTCAGATCGAGGAGCAGCAACTTCTGCTCCAGAATCAGCAACAGCAAATGCAGCCGCAGCAAATTCAGCCAACTACTCCTTGATAAGACTCGGGCGTTGAAAGTTAGCCACCCTCTTTATGAATCGGCGGTTGAAACCGCTGCATAGAGTCAAACGAAGTCCGAGCAAAGGAGGACTAACAAATAAAGGGGGTATTAAAACCGGATTTGCTATTACATGGCACATCCCAAATCTACGGCAAACATCCTAGGCGTTGCTCATTTACGGTATGAAACGCTAAATATGCCCGTCATAGAAACCAGTATCCACAAAGCTTTTGGATTTTAAAGTTATTTTTTTCATACCCTGATTAAGCAACAGCACTTTGAGATTGCTTCATATTGTTTCCGGTTGCATCGGAATGATATAGAGGACACCGCGATTGCCTAAGCCCCTACAATGAATGGGGGTAGAAACTTAGGCACTCGCGGTGTCCTGACTGTGAGTAATATTAATTCCGATGCTACCCGAGTTGATATCACTGAGTTCGCTGGGCGACAGAAATACGTTACTGTGGCGTAAGTCTTGTAATCCTGACAATTCGAGCCTTGAAAGGTATAAGTTGCTACATCAACAAAGGTAAAGGTTCGATTGACATTGTTCCCCTTTGTCCATGTCCCAAACTACATCAATCATGAGAAATTTTTGTATTCGGGAAAATTAATCAACCTTTTGCCTGCAACAACTGCGGCTGCAAAACCTGATTTAATTTGCCGCTGCGAAACCCCTCCAAATCCAAAGTCGCGTACACAAAACCAAACTCCTGAAACACCGCCACCAGTGCAGGCAAATCCGTATTTAGCACAAACTCCTGAATTTCCTCTGCGGGTAACTCAATGCGCGCCGTATCTCCGTCCGATCGCACTCGCAAATTTTTCAGTCCCAACTGTCGCAAATACCGTTCGGCGCGCCCCACTCTTTGCAACTTTCCAACGGTGATTTCTTCGCCGTAAGGAAAGCGCGAACTGAGACAAGGTTGAGCAGGTTTGTCCCACCAAGGCAAATCCAATTCTTTTGCCAACTGCCGCACTTCAAATTTAGTGATTCCTACCTCTGCTAAGGGCGATCGCGCACCGCGTTCCTTTGCCGCCTGAATCCCTGGACGGTAATCCTTTAAATCGTCAGCATTTACCCCATCCACCACATAAGGATAACCCTTTGCTAGTGCTAGCGGTTTCAAAGTATCGTGCAGTTCGCTTTTGCAGAAATAGCAGCGGTTAACCGGGTTAGAAGTGTAATTTGGATTTGCCATTTCCTGAGTTTCTACTTCCTGGTGGGCCATGCCAATTTCTGCTGCTTGAATGCGCGCATCTTCTAAATCTTCTGGCAGTAAAGACGGGGAAACTGCCGTCACTGCCAAAGCGCGATCGCCCAACACATCAAAAGCGATTTTTGCCACCAAAGTGCTGTCAATTCCGCCGGAGTAGGCAATCAAAGCCCGTTCCATTTGTGCGAAAATATCTTTTAATTGTTCGAGTTTTTCCACTAACATAATTTCAATTTTTGTTACTGCTAAGCTATCGCAATCTAATTTACAGGGTGATTTCTCTTCAACATCTTTAGGGCTTACGCATTATTGTTTAGAAACGAGGTTTTTTTTACGAAAAGAGGCGTTGTAGACCGCAGAGTCGGTAAAAAACCCGGTTTCTGGGCCCCGATGCGTAAGTCCCGATCTTGTGGGGAGGGCAGAAAAGCCCGCCCAAAGGTACTATTTAAATACAGAAGAGCTTATTCGGGATCAATTAAAAGTTTGAGTTTTAGTCGAGATTTCTAAGCGATCGCCTCCTTAATATTTTAGCGTGATAATTTGATAGATATATAGCCTTTCTCAGAAAGATGAGGTATGATGTTACTGACACTCACTCGTGAGGGTCAAACAGAGAAGATAAGATCAAATGAACTATAATTACATGGTTCAGTAAAGCCACGC
>JACJNV010000311.1 GCA_014695175.1 Microcoleus sp. FACHB-DQ6
AGATGGTTGATGTTTTACTAGCTACGGCGCTTGACGCGGGTTAATATTAAGCACTTTAAAAACTGGTTTACAAGCTGCTGCTACTGTACTTCATAAACCTGGAATCCGCTGTAAGTCTCGAAGCAATGGCTTTCGGTATTCTTCGAGCAACGCTGGATTCTCAGCGAGTGTTGGTGGAGTCCAAGGTTGATTAAAGCAACCTGCCTCAAAGAGCAAAGCTGGACGGCGCTGAAGCAGATCAGCTAAGTGGCGCATTTCTAGGTAGTCAATGATGGATACAGTGCCAGTTCTGCGAGCCTGAGCCAGTTCGATTCTTTGAATATCCTCCTGCGGTAGAGCCTCAAACAGTGGTTGGTGTTCACCACCGGGAAATATTTTCGACAGGCATTTAGTTAATCGCTTGCGTAGCTCATCAATTTCGAGACGAAGCCGATTCGGTTCGAGCGAATCCATCACTGAGTATCGATTACGCAAAGCAACAAGTATATCTGCGTAATTTACTCTACCGATCGCCCCTAAATTCGCTGCTTCTTCCGACGTGATGATGTAAGCAACTTCGGCTAATACTGCATCACGCACTTGCAGCGACGTTGAGTTAAATGCAGGATGTTCAAGATTGATATCGATTTCGTACACGCCTCTAGCTGTTGCTCGACTCTGCCACGGCGGATTAGAGGTTGTACGGGACGCTTCTACAGCATAGACCTCAACATCGTATGATTTCCCGGAAGCACCGATTCCGGTTATGTTAAGGCTCAATTCAGGCATCAGAGTGCGTCGCACCTGCGGCGGTTGCACAGCGCTAGAATCCTCACCACTATCGATATCTGAGTTAATATCGTCAGCATGATTGTCACTGACACCTAGGATGGGGTCGTTGTCTTGACCGTCGATCTCTAGGATGTTAATCTGACCGCTATCGTTACCCTGACTAGCTCTTAAGGGTTGTGAAGGGTTATCTTTTTCTAGTTCTTGTCGCCATTTGTCATCTTCACGGTATTCAGCTTCTCCCTTCCTGTACTTCTCAGCCCACTTTTTCGCTGTGTCGTTATCCTTTATAAAAAGAAGATCTTTCCAAGCGGACTGATTTTCCTTCTTATTGGACAAGGGAGAATTACGACGGAATGTTCGGTGTAAAATTCCCAGATGGGACTCGTTGACTCCTGTACATCCCTGTCGTTCACGGTTTGTCAGAGGTTCATTATTACGTACTGCACTCAGTAATTGCTTCCAACTTGAATGTTCCCGCTCGAAACGATCTTTCGTGTAGTGTACATAACCATGATCCAAATGAATCTCCCCAACGATACGTCCGCGATTTCGTGGATCGTCTATTGGGTATTCAGTAATAACCCTACCGTTGGCATCTTCCCAAGTAAAAATATCTTTACAGGCGACCTCAATCTTGCGACCATTACGAAGAATATCCACGCCAAAATCAGTCTCGTCAGCGTACCTTTGAATACCTATCCATCCGTACACCCTTTCCTGAATTTCTATAACATCATCTTCTGCCAAGCCTTCCGGCGGCATATCAAAAATTTCATTTGTAGAGCGAGAAAGGTACTTTTTACCAAAGAGAACATTAAACTCCTGAATGGGTCTTACATTTCCTTCATTTTTCCTGTATACCTCCATATCTGCTGGCCAAACACAATGCTCCCAAGCCGAAACATTTCTATCATTTACACGCAGTAAAAAACTAATCGGTTGTGGGTTTGTAGCGCGTAGCATTGCACCGTATATCCTTGCAAGTTTCTCCGTTATATTTTGGCGAACCCAGTTCTCCTTAGCTAGTAGATCTTTCCAATCTTGTTTAATTTTAGAAACTTCAATTTCGGTTCCACTTGAATAAGGATCGGACTTGGTTCTACTCTTGACCTCAAGTGAGTAATTTTGCCCCTTCGCCATTTTTTGAAGATCGATTTCGAGTCCATACCAAGTTGGATCTCCAGAGCGAGTTGTCCAAATTCTCGTCATGTAGCCTAGACGAGCAGTGGCAATATTAAAACCAACCCCATACAGTCCAAGACTACCGAACCGTTCATTTTTAGTCCACCCAGCTTTCACTGCCAGTTCCAGATCGTCAAGCGACATCCCTGGCCCATTATCTTTGACCACTACGGTATCCCTGCCGAAGGCTACACTCACTGTGGGATTTTGAATGGGTGTACCCGCACGCTTCATTTTCAAAAATTCGTCAATGGCATTATCAATAAGTTCCGCTACGCATTGCCAAGGCTTGAACTCAATCTCGCCAAGAACTTGTAAAATCCGTGGACTAGGCGTGATATCTACTGCTGTTTTATTGGTCATAGTTTTCCTCCTGAGTTAATTATTCCACGTTTATTAGGCGCTGATATATTTCTTTTGCAAATAGCGTGGCCATATCGACAGGTACGGCGTTGCCGAGTTGTCTAATGCAAGCTCCCCAAGTCCCGTAGAAGCGCCACTTGTCTGGAAATGTGTGTAAACGAGCAGATTCTCTTGTAGTGAAGTAACGTACTGCGTCATCAGGTGGCATACGTACTATATTTTCACCTCCCGGTGTGCCATTCGTACCAGCTTTCAAAGCCTTGGCAGGATAATCATAGAAACTCCCAATATGGCATTTGTAAGTGCGAGCGCCAGGATGCTGAACGTGATTAAGAAAGTTTTCTTGACAACCCCGATCAACTGGTTCAGGCAGATTACTCACTACATCTCGCACAGTTCGCCAGGGTAATCGCTCATTAATATTAATGAGCGGGGATTTGTTCTGTAACTGATTGAGAATCTTCTTGTCCTTCGGACCGAGGTAATCATGGGGAGATACATGATGACGTTTCCAATATGTGCGAGTAATCCACTGGTCGATGAGGAGGGCTTCTTTACTATGAGTCTCTTTTAGTGTGAAAGCTTCGATTCCCAAATCTCGACGGAATGCAGTGATAACCACTCGTTCCCGCCGCTGAGGAATACCAAAGTCAGCAGTATCCACCACTTGGAAAGCCACATTATACTGTTCACAAGTGAGGATTTCATTTTTTTTTATTTTTTGTAACCGTTGATAATGATTAAGCCAGTCCTCCCCTTCTCTAATTTTGTATAAAGGAAATTCGATACACTTCAAAATGTAGTTAAAATAATCGCGAAATTTTTCTCGAAGTAAGCCTTTAACATTTTCCACCAAAATCGCTTTTGGCATAAGCAATGCTACAGCGTCAACAAACACTGGAAACATATTTCTGGGGTCGTCTTTTCCAACACTACGGCCAGCCGTAGAAAAGGGTTGGCAAGGCGGACCCGCAGAGAGCAAATCCACACTTACAAATTGCTTGTAATCTACTTTTCTGGCATCGCAATGTAGAACAAGGTCAGGATTCAAACCCAATATTTCTTGACTATTATGGCGGAGAGTCTCTACAGCAAATTTATCCTGTTCAACAAGACCCACAAGCTGAAAGCCAGCGGCATGGACGCCTAGAGCTAGCCCTCCGGCTCCTGCAAATAGTTCCAGAGAGGTTAGAGCTTTGTCTCTGTGGTACTTCATTGCAGATTTGACATTTGAGTCCTTTGGACTAATCATGTGCTATTAAATCATTAAATTAGGTGAGGCAAGCGTTTTCATAAGTTAGGTAGCATTCATCCAGGCAAGTTTTATGTATTTGTATTACTGTATTAGTACCTTTCCTACGGCTTCTAAATGTGGTTTATTCATCATCCTAATCTTAGGCTTCCCAATCCGCCTGTGGTGTGTTTAGCTTCCCTCAGAGCATCCACATTTAAGGATACACTACTTTCCTTACCCCGCCAATCGTGCCTGTAATCGCTGATGAATCCGATCGCACCAAACCAAAATCACAGGCTAACCCGACATTAAGGATGCGATCGCCCTTGACCTATCAAATTCTACCAGATCGAGCGATCGCCCTTGAAAATCCCACCATACCATAAACCGCTTTGACGAAACCGGACTCGTAAACTCTAATTCCTTTTGATTGACACAACTCGACTCGAACCAGTGACCCCTACGATGTCAACGTAGTGCTCTAACCAACTTAGCTATGCGTCTGTCGATCGCTTCAATTCGTGACATTTTCCCAGACTATACTCAAAAGACATCTCCAATAATCAACTTGAAAGCTTTGTACCGAGATAGCTGAATCTTAATTTTCGGAGATGTCTAATGCTCGGCCTTACTCTATTGGATGAAGCAATTTCTCAATTGTCTCCACTAACGTTTCAGGCTCAACAGGCTTGGGAAGATGCCTTTGAAATCCGGCTGCTAGTGCTTGGTGTTGATTTGCCTCACCTGCATACGCTGTGAGGGCGATCGCGGGAATCTCTCCTCCCTCCTGTGTGGATAGTTGCCTGACTTGACGAATCAACATATAGCCATCAATTAGTGGCATTCCAATATCAGCAATCAAAACATCTGGCTTAGATTCATTGAGCTTTTGTAGCGCATCTTTTGCTGAAGATACAGAGATCACTGTGGCTCCCGCTTGCTCCAAAATACATTGAACTAATTCTAAATTGTCTACTTCGTCATCGACGGCCAGGATACATAATCTAGCCAAGGGTGAAGAGTGAGATTTGAGTGAGAGATTATCGTTGCGATCGCTGTTTGCATCATTGCTTCGGGCTAATAAGGGAAGTGTGACAGTAAATGTTGCTCCCTGTCCTTCTCCAAAACTTTCGGCTTTGACAGTTCCACCGTGTAGCTCAACGACGTGACGCACGATCGCTAATCCCAGCCCTAACCCACCAAATGTTCGGGTAATACTGCTATCGGCTTGTCGAAATGTGTCAAATACATAGGGAATAAATTCTGGCTTAATCCCTTTCCCTGTATCCCTGACTTGAATTTGAGCATAGGAATCAATCCTTTTTAGCTCAACTTCAACTCGACCTCCAGTTGGGGTGAACTTAATGGCATTGGTGAGCAAATTCCAGACAACCTGTTGCAATCGGGTAGCATCTCCTAACACATCGCCGACATTGGGTTCTAGGTGAGTTTGAATTTGAATGTTTTTCGCTTCGGCGGCTAAACTAACTGTTTCGAGCGCAGCTTTAAGAGTAGTTTTCAAATTAATAGGAGTAGAGTTCAAACTCAGCTTGCCTTGCAGAATGCGAGAAATATCCAGCAAATCCTCAATCAGTTGAACTTGCAACTGGGTATTGCGTTCAATGGTTTCGAGAGCTACCGTCGTCTTGCCAGAATCCAGGGTTCCCCTTCGCAGCAGTCGAGTCCAACCCAGAATCGGATTCAACGGAGTTCGCAATTCGTGCGACAAGACAGCTAAGAACTCATCTTTAATTCGGTTAGCTGCTTCTGCTTGTGTCCGTGCTTGCGATTCTGACTCGTAGAGCCGTGCTCGGTCGATCGACTGCGCCGACTGCTGTGCCAGTGCCAAAACAAAAGCGCGATCGCTCTCACAAAGCTGGGGAAGAGTTGAAAAACTGAGCGATAGTCCACCAACGGCTTGTCCTTCAATCAAAAATGGCACTGAAATCCAGGCTTCTAAACCCGCCTTGGCATACGCTGGGCCTAAATGAGGATAACGGGCAATTCGGTTTTCGATGGTTTCTTCCCAAACAGGTTGCCCAGTTCGCACAGCTTCTGCCAGAGGATAGGGTGCATGAATCGAAAAACTGCGCTGAAACTCTCCTACGTGCTCATACCCGATCGCTTGAATAATCTCCAGTTCGCTTCCCTCCTGGTTTAATACGGCAACCAAACCAGAACTCGCTCCCAGTGCCGACATTCCCTGTTCAATAATCACATGAGCCACTTGAGCCGCGGTTAGCGATTCAGACAAAGCCGTCATCACCGCCAGCAGTCGAGCCGTTCGGTTAGCCGCGAGTTCGGCAGCTAATTGCGCTTGTTGGGTTTCATTATAGAGACGAGCGTTATCAATGGCGATCGCTGCTCGCTGAGCCAAATCTTCAGCCAGGCCAATGTCTTCCAGGCGATAGCGGCGATCGGATTCAGTAAACACAAAGGTAATGCTACCCAACACGCGCCCGCGTGCCTGTAGCGGTGCAATGATGCAGGACTTTAACCCAACTCCACGTAAGATTTCCAGGTATTCAGCATTCGGCACTGTGGCAACTAACTGTTCATCTGTAATCTCAATCCCAATTTCAACCTGTCGTGTTTGCATGACTTTAGTAATGCCATACCCATCATCGAGATGTCTGGGAAAGCGTTGAGCCAACTCCCAGCCCAACTTCACTTTTTCGGGATCTGAATGAGCAACTGCAACACGACTGATTGTGCGATCGTCATTCAGCAGATCGACACTACACCAATCTGCAAAATAAGGAACTGCCAGCTTTGCAACGCTTTGGAGAGTTTGTTCATACTCTAGCGAAGAGGAAAGGATAGCACTCACTTGGGCTAAAAATGCTGATTTTTCCTGAGAAACCTCTGCTAAAGCACGGGCTGCCTGTTCTTTAACAAGCTGTACTCGTTCGTCTTCGGTTTGCTTGCGTTCAGTAATGTCGCTGAAAGCAGCAATGATATTGATAATTTTTTCTTCTGCGTCAAACAAAGGGGAAGCATTGATCGAGAGAATCGTGCGGGTGCCATCGGCATGGTTAATGGCATGTTCAATGCCATAAATAGCCTGACCTGTTTGCATAACCCTCGCAAACGGCAGTTCATCTTCTGGGAAAGGATGACCCTCCACGGTTGTAATGAACCAGGATGGATCTTTATAGCCTCGCTCCACAATGTCGCTGCTAGTTAATCTTAAAATCCTCTCTGCTGCCCTATTTGCGGCAATAATCTGTCCGGTAGAATCTAAAATAGTGATGCCATCAGGAATAGTTTGGAAGATACTGGATAATTGCGCTTCACCCTCACGCAGAGCAGTTTCTGCCTGCTTGCGTTGTGTAATGTCGTGCATCACGACAACTGCACCCTGTTTTTCGCCGTTTGCGGCAATAATTGCCTGTCCAGTTGCTAACAGCATTCGCGCCGTTCCCTGCTGCGGAACAATCATCATTTCCACGTCACGAACGTTGTGTCCTTGCAAGGCCTGGAACAGGGGAATATCCTCTGTATTCATCCGTGTTTTGCCGTCGGGCAAATACAAGTTATAATACTCAGCCCATTGCTCCGGTGGAACTGGCTGCTGAGGTAATCCATGAAAATCTTTAGCTGCTTGGTTAAATACCGTCAATATGCCCTCGGCATCGCAAGCTACAATGCCAGCTTGAACGTTGTTTAGAATTGCCTCCAAAAAGTCCTGTTTTTTCTGAAGAGTGGCTTCCACCTGCTGGCACTTGGCCATTTCGGCTTTCAATTGTCGATCGGCTTGAGATGTTTCGGTGGTTTCTTGGAAGTAAAAGAGTAAGCTATCTTCACTCTTGATTGCGCGAATTCTCAACCACTTGTTGAGTGAGGGATAGTGTTCTTCAAACTCGATTGCAGTTTGCTTTACGCTCGCTCGATGACAATACTTATATAGCTCAGAGGTAGGCTCGACCGCAAATACTGTCCATATCGTTTTGCCAATTAGGTCTTGCCACTTTTTATTTAAAAGCTGCTCTGCTTTACGGTTGACATAGGTGCAGTACCACTCTAAATTAATGCAAATGAATGCCTCAGCCATATGGTCTAGGATCGCCCCAAATCGAGCTTCGATCGCCTGACAGTCTGTACATAGCTTTTGAGGAAAATTTACAGTAAACTCTTTTCGATGATTCAAGGAGTTTGTACGTTCTACATTCATTGCGGTTAGTTCTGCCTATTTACCTATTATGCCAGTTATTGTTAGGGAATCAAGATCCAACCTACCCAAAACTCAAGTCCTTCAGTGTCTTAGCAAATGTGCGATCGCTTTCACCAATTTTTCAGGTTCCAGAGGCTTCGAGATACGCATCCCAAATCCGGCAGCATGAGCTTGCTGCCGATCGATCTGCTACATAAAACTGACGTGCTGCGGGAATTGGTAAGAGGGTTGGAGCGGAAAATACCGAAAAGTACCGAATTGTCCTAGAAATTAGGGATTAAGTGGAATGTCTCCAGCATCTGGGGGGGTGACAACCAGCCCCCAACCCATAGTTAGTAAGGCTTGAGCCAATTTATGGTAAAAAAAGATAGGCAGCAGAATTGTTACACGCTTGCCTATCCAAACAAATAAT
>JACJNV010000312.1 GCA_014695175.1 Microcoleus sp. FACHB-DQ6
GAAATAAAAAACCTGTATCCGATGAAACTTGCCCCCCGAATTTATCCGTGGGGTCAATGCTTCAATCTAAAATCTAAAATCTAAAATCTAAAATCGATTGACTGTCAATGAAGAACTTCGCTATCTGTACAATATGGATCAAATCGATCGCAATTCAGGACGTTTTGTGCTGGATTCTAGCCGCGACAAAGCCCGATTGCAGCGCGTACTCGCCCTCGATCGTCAAGGAGCGATCGCCACACCAGACGCTCAATATCATGCTGCCATGCTGCTACAACACGGCACTTGTCCAGACTATTTTCGTCGAGCTTATGAACTCTCTCATGCAGCCTCTGTGGCGCTGATTCCGAATGCCGAGTGGCTGTCTCATGCGTCCTACGATCGCTGGATGCTCTCGATTGGTAAGCCGCAAAAGTATAACACGCAATGGCTGATTTCTCAAAATTCAATCTGCGATACATCGGCTATTGAATTACATCACAACTAAATCCACTAACAAATTGCCATGCTAACCGCTAACTTACAACCACAAATTACAACAGAAAGGTTGCTGCTAAGACAATTTACACAATCGGATGCTCTCTCTGTTCAAAAACTAGCAGGTGATGAGGCGATCGCCGCTACTGCTTTGAATATCCCTCACCCGTTTGAGGATGGGATGGCCGAGGAATGGATTGCCACGCATCAACCGGATTGGGAAGCAGGTAAAGCAGCAAACTTTGCGATCGTACTGCGACAAAAGCCAATCTTGGTGGGTGCTGTAGGATTATCTCTCAACTCGGCTAATGAAGAGGCAGAATTGGGGTATTGGATTGGCAAACCTTACTGGGGACAAGGATATGCCTCGGAAGCTGCTTTGGCGGTGATTGAGTTTGGATTTGAAACATTAAAGCTCGATCGCATTTATGCAACTTGTCTCAGGCGGAATATAGCCTCGGCTAAGGTGCTACAAAAGCTGGGAATGACGCAGGAAGGTAGCCAAAAACAGCGTGTTTTTCACCGAGGGCAGTTTGAAGAGATCGAACTTTACGGTTTACTCAAGAAGCACAAGTATTGAGTTTTGTTATAAAACTTTACTTCATTGCCGATATTCCTCCTACACCCCCTTAATTTATCCGGTAAAAATCCGTTTGCTGAGGCAAGTTAATGCGGATGAGGAACGGGTGATTTTGACGTTCGATCGCGCTTACGGCGAACTCATTTATCGCTTGCGGGTGCGATCGCCAAGAGGTGTCATTTATTTGCGGTTTCGTCCTCACACGCCGGAAGAACCAGCATCAATATTGTTGAATTTATTACATACCGAAGGATTGCAATTTGAGGAACGGTTTACGGTGGTGGAGCGCGATCAAATTCGTCAACGCCCGTTACCGTAGATGGCGAGCGCATAATTATATCGCGGTGTGAATTTCGAGCGATAAATGAAGTAAGCTAGAGAGAAAGGTTTCAAACAAGTTTAACCAATGCCAGCATCCGTTGCTTATCTGTTTGACAGAATCACAGTGAACCCAAGACAATGTGGCGATCGTCCCTGCATCCGGGGAATGCGGATTCGAGTCATCGATATCCTAGAGTTGCTAGCTGCGGGTGAGCAAATTTTTGACTTTCTGGAAGAATTTCCCGACTTGGAACTTGAGGATCTAAAAGCTGCGCTTTTGTATGCAGTCTGCAAACTAGACCATCCTGTTTTAGCCACATGACAATTTGGTTGAATGCTCATCGATCGCCAGCCATTGCTGTGTGGATTACTGCTACCTTTGGTGAAATACATCAGCGATCGGTGGTATTTTTCTATTATATTGGGTATTGTATCGCAACTGCGATACAATTATAAGTTGGGCTGCTTTAGGTTTTGGTAAGGGCAGCACATTTAGCTTGGTCAAATTAAAAAGAATGAAGACATTAGTGGAATATGAAAATTTACGCTATATCACTCGCAGGTAATATCTATTGGAGGATTCATCGCAGTGATCCATTAATACTAAATCTTAAGTCCTTACCTGGATACTTTTTAATCAATCCCTTAACCTACTCAGAAGTAGAATTAGCCTCTAAAAATTTTAGTTTCAGAAATATTTTAATTGTTAATGGTACGATTATTGTTTTGACGGGAGGTTTTATATTGGGAACTTCGCTTGAGGAGTTTGACCCTTCTTCAATTCCATCTCCCATAAAAAAAGCAAAGATTTTTCAGCTTGATTCAGAAGAAAAAGCAAGTTTTGATATTCGTGACTTACTTCCTACTTATGTAGAACGTTTCTCTTCAAACCTGCGTCAAACAAGTAAGCAGGTTACAATCCCTACAAGTTTCTCCGTTATTTCCAAAGGTGAACTCCTTGAACTACCTGAATTAAATTTCCCAGAAGTCAAAAAATCAGAGGTATCCATACCAAGATATACATTAGACACAGCGGTTACATGGGAAAATTTAACTGATGCAGATTTAGATTTTTTGGCTTTAAAGAGCTTTGTATATGAAAGACTATTACTCGACGCAATCCATGCTTACAAAGACAAGGATTATAGAAGATCTCTGCTGTATACAGCTATTTCTGTCGAAACATTAGCTGCGACAAAATCAGATGAAGCATATGACCTTATTAGTCAAAATGGAGATGCTGATAAGGTTTTGAGATTAGTTTCTTTTTCCCAAAAAGGAGGAACTTTAATTACTAAAGATCCTGTTTATGAATTGCTGCGTAGGAGAAGCAAGTTTCTAGAGCTTCTTCATGAGATACCCTTGTATATTTTTGGAAAATCTTTAAGGGTTGATAATGAGGCTTTATACCAAAAAGCTACTAAGCTTTATACAACTCGAAATAAAATAGCGCATTTAGGCGAACCTCATGCTGGAAATCCAACAACATTTGCAATGACTGCAGAAGATGCTTTAGAGGCTATAGAATGTGCAATGAATATCTTTCAATGGTTTGAGGTATCAACACATTTTCCTATTCCTAAATTGTCCTTTGTTACAGGATCTTCACTTTCGTAATTTATAAAGTCTTAGTCAGCAGTCCAACAACGCCCATGCACAGCGACC
>JACJNV010000313.1 GCA_014695175.1 Microcoleus sp. FACHB-DQ6
GCAGGAAGAGCAGCGTTCGAGCATTCAGCAGCTACTGGAGGCGAATTTCTGTCGGGTGGAAGAAGCTCTGCGGGTACTCGAAGAGTATGGCAAAATTTACGATCGGAATATGGGTGGGGCTTTTAAGCAGATGCGCTATCGGGTTTATACTCTCGAAAGCAATTTGCTGGCTTACCGGCGCTACCAGCAGTTACTTCGATCGCAGTTATACCTGGTAACTTCGCCGAGAGACAACTTGATGGGAGTTGTGGAAGCTGCTTTGCAAGGGGGACTGACTTTGGTGCAGTACCGCGACAAAAGCTCAGACGACGGCGCAAAGCTGGCTAACGCGCGCCAGCTTTGCGAACTTTGTCACCGCTACGATGCTTTGCTGATTGTGAACGATCGCGTGGATTTGGCGATCGCGGCTGATGCCGACGGCGTACACTTAGGACAGGGAGATTGGCCTGTGGCGGAAGCGCGCAAGTTGCTCGGCCCGGGACGGATCATCGGTCGTTCTACTACCAATGGCGAGGAAATGCAGCGAGCTATTGAAGAGGGGGCAGATTATATTGGAGTTGGGCCGGTTTACCACACTCCTACTAAACCTGATAAACAGGCGGCAGGTTTGGACTATGTGCGGTATGCGGCTGATAAGTCGCCGATTCCGTGGTTTGCGATCGGCGGCATTGATATCAACAACCTGGACGAAGTATTGAATGCCGGAGCTCAAAGGGTTGCCGCAGTACGCGCGATTATGGAAGCAGAACAGCCTACTTTAGTCACGCAGTTTTTCATCTCGCAGTTGATTCGGATGCAGAGTCTGAAAGCTCAGAAAGCTTTGCAGGGGAAAAGCTAGGTTTATTTGCGATTTGTAGGGCGGGTTTAGCGCAGGAAATCTGTGCATAAAATATAATTTTGTTACAAAACCCGCCCTAAAAACAGATATTTTACTGATGATAAATCAAATTGCGCTGCAAGTTAACGGAGAAACCCGCAATTGTGCGATCGACACACCGTTACCAGAATTACTAAAACAATTGGGATTAAACCCGCGCTTGGTGGCTGTGGAGTACAACGGCGAAATTCTGCACAAACAATTTTGGGAAACTACACAAATGCAAGAGGGCGACATATTAGAAGTTGTCACAATTGTCGGGGGAGGGTAGCCACAAATGGGTGACAAATTAAACCTTAAATTGTTACCAGTTGGCAGAACCTAGGAATGTCGCTTGCCGTCAAGTCTAGATCCCCCTAAATCCCCCTTAAGAAGGGGGACTTTGAGAAGAATCTTGTCTCCCTAAATCCCCGTTAATTAACAGGGACTTTGAGAAAAATCTTGCCCTAAATCCCCGTTAATTAACAGGGACTTTGAGAAAAATCTTGTCCCCCCCTTATTAAGGGGGGCTAGGGGGGATCGAGACTTTGAGACCAACAAAAGAAACTTAAGGAACGCCGCAAAATATCGCAATTAAACGGCGACAGCTTCAGCCACTGGTTCAGCTACAGGTGCTGCTACAACAGGATAAATGCTGACTTTCTTGCGAGTTTTGCCTTTTCTTTCAAAAGTCACCACACCGTCAATCATGGCAAACAGAGTATCATCTCTGCCGATACCAACATTATTACCGGGGTGAACTTTAGTGCCGCGTTGGCGGATCAAAATGTTGCCAGCTTTGACAACTTGACCGCCGTACTTTTTGACACCCAGACGCTGAGAATTAGAGTCGCGTCCGTTACGTGTACTGCCTGTACCTTTCTTGTGGGCCATAATATCCTCAACTGTATTTACTATTTTTTATTCTGAATCAGTTTCGGCGGTTTGGGGGGTTTCCACAACTGCTGCTGTTAAGTCTCTGGCTGCTAAGACGGTACCGTTGACGCTAATCGAGTCAATCATAAAGCGAGTTGTTTCTTGACGGTGCCCTTTTTTCTTCCGAGTTTTCTTTTTCCGCTGCATCTTGTAGACGAGGACTTTGCGGCCCCGGAAATGCCGGAGAACCGTTCCTTCTACTGTGGCATTTTCTAGTAGAGGCTGGCCGATATGAACCTCGCCTTCGTGCTGGATCAGAAATACTTTGTCTATGGTGACTTTGGATTCAGCTTCAACGTGAAGCAGTTCGATGTCGTAGAAGCGGCCTGGTTCTACCCGAAATTGTTTGCCGCCGGTTTCAATGATTGCGTAAGTCATGGGATGGTGGTTGAAATTGCCGTACAGGTAGCTGATGAGTCATTGGTCATTGGTCGTTGTGGACTTTTGACTGCTGACTGCTCTCCAGCTTTTGGAATGTCTTAACCTGATCCGAGCCGGATTTAGACAGACAATCTACTATTATTGGGGATTATTGTAGTTTTGTCAAGGTAAAAGGCACTTAATCTTTTCTAATTGTTAGTTTGAGAACAGATTTGTGGCGACGAACTACGGAATGCTTACAGAGTTAAATGTAGATTTTCTCAGATTCTCTCTTCTGAAACAGGGCAGGTAAAAATGGCAAATCGCATTTGGAAATTCTTAAATACTGATATCAAAGAACTGTGTTCCGCCGAAGCAGCGGAGGGAATCGGAGAAGCTGGGAAAACAGCCGCCGAATTGGCAAAAATGTTCAAAGAACAAGGGCTGGACAATAGCAACTTACTGCTAGAGGTTTTGAACTCTCCCTTAGCTCAAGTTGTGGGAACTGGATTACCATTTATCGGGATGGCGGCGAAAATGCTGGCGTTTTTTATAGAAAAAACTCAACAGCAGCCGACTTTAGCTGAGTGCATTTTCCTCGTCAGTCAGGCGGCTTATCTGGAAAGTTTTAAGGAGGTTCTTGGACAAGACGATAGTCTGTTAAATCGCATCGGGCAAACTCCTGTTTCCGATGGAGTTAAGCAGTTGCTTGAAAAATTGGCAGATTTAGAATTGAACGATAAAGCAGCCAAAGAAACTGTTATTTGCTTCCGCGATTCGATGTTAGCCACGGAATTTAACCAAGTGCTGTCACAGCGGCTGCTACAAGCGGGACTAAATGCCGATGAAGCTCAAATTTTGACAAAGAGAGTTGCTGCTAATACTCACCGCTATTTAATCGAAGCTTGGGCAGTTTCCGGCGAAGCAATGAAACATCTTGGACAGCCTTCTATCCGCGAATGGCGGGAGGAACAGGAGAAATATCACAGCATTGACAAATACCTGCAAGAACAGATTGCCTCTCTACCCCTAGAACCTGTATTTGCAGAAAATTTCTCATTCAAAGATATCTACGTGCATCTGAAGGCAAAGCCAATTGATAAAAAGGCCAATCGTGTTAAAAATACAGAACCTTTCGATTTAGCGACTTGGGCAAAAAAATTGCTTGAGTATGGCAACAAAGAAAATAAAGTAATGTTTGTCGAAGCTGGACCCGGACGCGGCAAGAGCGTTTTTTGTCGGATGTTTGCTGACTGGGTGCGGCAACATTTGCATCCAGTTTGGACTCCCGTGTTAATTCGACGGCGAGATATTCCCATATTGCAAAAGAGTTTTCGAGAAACACTCAAAGAAGCAGTTAATGCTGGTTTTGCTAGCGATGACGGCTGGTTGACAGATAGAAACACGCGATATTTGTTTTTCTTGGATGGCTTTGACGAGTTGCTGATGGAGGGGAGAAGCAGCGGCGGTTTAGAGCAATTTCTCAAGCAAGTAGGACAATTTCAGCGAGACTGCGATCAGAATTCGGAAATGGGACACCGGGTTTTGATTACTGGCAGAACTTTAGCTTTGCAAGGGATTGAAAGGCAAATGCCAGATAACTTAGATCGAGTCGAAATTCAGATAATGGATGACGGACTACAGCAACAGTGGTTGAGCAAGTGGGAAGCCCAACTAGGGGCCGAAAAAACCTCAACTTTTCAGAATTTTTTGCAAGATAAATGCTGTCCACAGAATGTAAAATCAGAACTCTCGCGAGAACCGCTCTTGCTTTATCTGTTAGCGGCAATGCACCGGGACAAAATCTTGAAAGTTGAGGATTTTCAAGGAACTAACAGCACTCAAGCAAAAATTTTGATTTACAACCAAGCTGTGAATTGGGTACTCACTGAACAGCGGTCTAAATTGCTCAATCGCAATTTGACCGAACTGGAGACAGAAGATTTGCGGCGCATCCTTACAGAAGCAGGATTGTGCGTGGTGCAGTCGGGAGGGGAATGCGCTCCTGTAGCGATGATTGAGAAACGATTGAGAGAAGACAACTCGGTTAAAGCCTTACTTGAAAAAGCACAAATACCGATTGGCGATAATCCTCTGAGAAATGCTTTGGCGGTTTTTTATCTTCAGCAAGGCAGTAAAGAAGGTTCTGTGGAATTTGTACACAAGAGTTTTGGTGAATTTCTGTGTGCGGAACGATTGAAACAAAGTCTGGAAGACTGGACGGAACCGGGAAAGAAACGTATTAAATTTAATACTCAAGACTCTCAGATGGATTGGGAAATTTATGATTTGTTGGGTTATGGGGCGCTGACGGAAGAAATTGTGGAATATTTGATGGGGTTGTTAACAACTCCGGCTGCTCCTGGCGAGGAAAATCTGTTTCGGCCTGTAGAGCTATTCGAGCGTTTGGAAAATTTTTATCTGCGGTGGTGCGAGGGGGAATTTATTGATGCGCCGCCGGAAAATTTGCCTCAGAAGAAGATGCGCCTACTGCGAGATCAATTGAAAACCCAAGAGTTGGGACAGCGACAAATAGATGTTTATGCTGGTTTGAATGTGATGATTTTGCTGTTGGAGTTGCACCGTTACGGTCAAGAGACACCTGAATTTAAAGATAAAATGGTGTTTTATCCTTGTGGGAAACCTAATGCTGAAGGTGAACTTGACGATGCAATTCGGTTGTTGCGTCTCATCGGTTATAGCCGTTGTGTTGGGTATTTTGACTTTCTCCAAACAGTTGGGACATTCCTCAGTGGCGCAAACCTCAGTGGCGCAAACCTTGGCGGCGTAGAACTCTGTGGCGCAAAACTCTGTGGCGCAAAACTCTGTGGCGCAAACCTCAACGGCGCAGAACTCAGCGACGCATACCTCTGGGACGCAGACCTCAGCGGCGCACACCTCAGCAGCGCACACCTCAGCAGCGCAGAACTCAGCGACGCAAACCTCAGCGGCGCATACCTCTGGGACGCAAACCTCAGCGACGCAGAGCTCAGCGGTGCAAACCTCAGCGACGCACACCTCAGCCGCGCAGACCTCAGCGGCGCAGACCTCAGCGGTGCAAACCTCAGCCGCGCAGACCTCAGCCGCGCAAACCTCAGCGGCGCATACCTCTGGGACGCAAACCTCAGTGGCGCAGACCTCAGCAGCGCAGACCTCAGCGACGC
>JACJNV010000314.1 GCA_014695175.1 Microcoleus sp. FACHB-DQ6
GAAATTGCTTAGTACCTTCTAATAAATTGCGTAGACTGGTTTCTGATGCTTTCATCTTTATACTGAATATAAGTACACATTTAGTTTACAACTTCTAGTGTATCAGTATAAACATAGAAAATGTTAATTATTGTTAATAGCAGCAGGGTAAGCTGGGTGATACCAAATTCGGTTTACAAACCCGAAACAGACTGGGCTTTTAATCCGCGACTAAACAAGTGAGGTACAGATGGGTAATGGGTAATTGGTAATGGTAAAAGGGTCTTTTAACGCAGATTTTGTATAAATCCTGTTAATTAATTTCCACTTATCATAAAAATTTTGTTAACTGACCGAGATTGTGCTGAATCGCATTTGTCCCACGAATATGAGACAAGGGAGAACCTCCGTACAAAAAGCTATTCAAACTAACTTGATAATTTTGTTGAACTGCTAAATCTAGCCACAAATTGTTAATCGCATCTCCGGGCTTGTAGTCGGGAATGTTGTGCTGATAGTAAGGAAAACTGTCTATACAAGTATTGAAAAAGTTCTTGCGCCCGCAATGTTTTAAATACTGATATCGCGGTTTGAATTCTGTTTGATTTTCCAATACGCTATATATAGTATCTGCGAGAGATTCTGGGTCAAATTTGGCGTAAAGACCTGCACCTTCGGGGAAAACTGGCGAGTTTCCTCTGGCGTATTGGTTGAATTCTTCAAAACAAATTACTGGTACGTTGCAACTCATGGCTTCGGTAATTCCCCGGTTTTTTCCTTCGAGGAGGGAACCGAGGACGAATGCTTGTGCTCGCGAATAATATGTGGGGATTTCGCTGTAGTAGTCAACTCTCGGCACTAAGTTAATATAGTCGGAGGGATTGGTTAAAATTGCTTCGATTTGCCGCCATTCGTTTAAAGCGTATTCATCGAGTCCTTGCATGGTGTTAGCATCAAAGTCGTGTCCGGTGACTACTGTTAATTTAATCGGTTTTTGCGGATATTTTTGGCGGTAAACTTTTAAGGCTTTGGCTATTATTGGCAAATTTTTTTCTTCGGAAATTCGGGCGACGGCGAGGAGGTCGATGTCTTTGGCGGGGACGTTGCGCGGGGAAATTAAGTATTCGTTGATGAAGTCGGTGTCTTGCAGTGGTATGATTGGTTTGTGGGCGCGATCGGGATAAGTTTCGCGAAACCATTTATCCCGCTGCGGGTTTTTGTATAAACTCGAGTAGGCGTCAGCTATGGGGGCCCAGGAGTAGGAGATTCCGGGGGAATAGGTGAAGGAGAAAAATACTGAGGAAAGTTGGGGAAATAGTTTGTTGATGAGTTCGACTGCTTCGCTGAAGTAAATTCCTTTGATCAAACGCCCTTCGTAAAACAGTGGGGGAAGCAAGACGTAGAAACTGACGGTATCGAAGCGGTGGGGTTGGTCTTCAAATATCTCCCAGCTAAAGGCGTCTAAGTCTGCATAAATTTCGGCGATTGGTTTGTGGATGTGGGGGTTGCGTAAATATGGTTTTTGTCGATCGTAATTTCCGCGTACCATAAAAGTTTTTTGGTATTATTGTATAGCAATGTTATTTGTTGTGTAAACAAGATTTTTTTTATGAACCGCAGAGGGCGCAGAGGGCGCAGAGAAGAAGAGAGATATTCACAATTCATCTAAGGGTTGTTCTAGTGATTCATTATCGCCAATTGTGAGGGCGAGTTGGTAGATTTGGCGGCGCGGGAGGGATGTTTGTTGCGCTAGCTGGCGGCTGGCTTGGGAACGACTTATGCCTTCTGCAATTAATGTTTGCAATTCTGCTTTAATGGCGTCTTCGGAAAATATTGGTGCGGCTGTTTGGATACCGGCTATTACGAGGGTAAATTCTCCCTGGGGTTCGCGATTGGTGTAAACCTCGATCGCACTTTCTATACTACCACGCCAAAACTCTTCGTGCATTTTAGTCAACTCTCTCGCCAGCACAATCTGTCGGTCGCTTCCCAAAGTATTTGCTAAATCTTGTAAAGTTTGCCGCAATCGGTGCGGAGATTCGTATAAGATTATAGTGCGGGATTCTATTTGCAAAGCTTCTAAACTTTGTTGGCGTTCTTGACCTTTCACGGGTAAGAAACCTTCAAATACAAATCTCTCTGTGGGTAATCCTGATGCAGTTATGCCAACAATGCAGGCGGTCGGCCCGGGAATCGGAATAATGTTAATATTAGCATCGGCGCAAGCTTTGACTAACTCGTAGCCGGGGTCAGAAATTCCCGGCATTCCCGCATCGGTGACGAGGGCGATATCTTTGCCTAAATGCAGTTTGTCGAGGAGTTCGGGAAGTCGCTGGTGTTGGTTGTGTTCGTGATAGCTGATTTGGGGAGTTTTAATTTGAAAATGTTGCAAAAGTTTGCCTGTATGGCGGGTATCTTCGGCGGCGATGAAGTCTGCTGTTTGCAAGATTCGGATGCCGCGAAATGTCATGTCTTCCAGGTTGCCGATCGGGGTTCCTACGATGTAAAGTGTTCCTGTATTGGGATTTGCTTGCATTTTAAGATTGGGATTTTTTAACCGCAGATGAACGCGGATTAACGCAGATATGAAAACGGGATTGTTTTTGGGATTAGCGACTTTAGATTTAATTTATTTGGCCGGGAAGCCTCCGGGTGAAAATCAGAAAGTTGTTGCTTCTGATTGTACCATTGCTGCGGGCGGGCCGGCGGCCAATGCTGCGGTGACTTTTAGCTATTTGGGGAATGCGGCGGTATGGGCTGGGGTTTTGGGCACTCACGCGATCGCCCAATTAATTCGTGCAGACTTAGCGGAGTATAATGTCAGGATAATTGATTTGGAGCCCGGGCGATCGCACTCGCCGCCAGTTTCCTCGATTATTGTAACTGAAGCAACGGGCGATCGATCGGTAATTTCCATCAATGCTACGAAATCGCAAGTTGACCGTCAAACAATTAACCCGGATATTTTAACATCAGTTAGTATTGTACTGGTTGACGGACATCAAATCGCAGCCAGCAAAGAAATTGCTCAACTTGCCAAGTCAAAAAACATTCCCATTGTCCTCGACGGTGGCAGTTGGAAACCCGGATTAGAAGAAATCTTACCTTTTATTGAATGGGCGGTATGTTCGGATAACTTTCATCCGCCACACTGCGACAATTCAGAACAAGTCTTTGCTTACCTGTCAGCAGCCGGAATTTCCCATATTGCCATCACTCGCGACGAAAAATCAATTTTATACCTCAGCAATGGCATTTACGGCACTATAGAAGTACCTCAAATTCAAGCCACAGATACTTTAGGCGCTGGCGATATTTTTCACGGGGCTTTCTGTCACTACATTTTGCAAAATAACTTTACAGACACTCTCACCGCAGCAGCTAAAATCGCTTCCCATTCCTGCACAAACTTCGGAACCCGCGCCTGGATGAAGAAGGGTTAATTTTAAATTAAAATTAACCAAACTATCCGGTTAAAACCCCTCAAAGCTAGAAAAGTTGAACTGGCAACACTTGTGGAGTTAAAATCCTGACAGCAACCTCGACAAAATTTGTGAACTTCTCTCTTCTCTTCCTTCGCCCCCTTAGCGCCTTCGCGGTTCGTTAACAAAATTGCTATATTAGTAAGACAAGTTAAAGTCACGCAAAACACTTCCAAAACAACATACCCGAATCATGCCTGACACCCAACCTCTAAGTATCACCCTTCCCCCTTTGCGGATTACCCTCACAGAACAGCAGCAAGTTAACCTAGAATGGCTGACACAAAATTTGCCCAATCTACTCACCCCAAGCAAACAAGAACTTCCCGACAATATGAAACAGTGGGTGGCGGCCAACAAATTACTAAATCAACCCGATGCAGAAATCATTCAAGCACTAATAAATACCGGCATAGATGCGGAAACAGCCACCGCAGAAGTTAGGGAAATATCATCTCATCCCTACTTTCAAGCAGGTAGTCAGTACGTGCAGTTATTGCAGAAATTAGAATCGCATCTTAGGATTAGCAATCAATTAGCTGCATTGTCTTCCAAGTTTGGCACAATCGAACGCAAAAGCAGCCTTTCTAGAGAGTATTTTCTAGAAAATTACTACGCAAAAAATACTCCAGTAATTATTACCAATATTATGCACAACTGGAAAGCGTTGCAGTTGTGGACGCCGGAGTATTTGCAGCAAAAATATGGCGATGTAGAGGTACAAATTCAAGCTAACCGCAATTCCGACCCGAATTACGAAATTAAGATAGAAAATCACAAAAAAATTGTTTTGTTCCGCAAATATGTAGAGATGGTGGTCAAGGGCGGGCCTAGCAACGACTACTACATGGTTGCTAACAACAAAACTCTAGAAAGAGAGGAATTTAAATCCCTATTCGACGACATTGAAATTTTCCCAGAATACCTAAATCCAACGGACACAAAAGGCAGAGTTTTCTTTTGGTTCGGCCCGAAAGGCACGATTACACCGCTGCACCATGACCCAGTTAATTTAATTTTAGCTCAAGTGTCTGGTCGCAAACTAATTAAATTGATTTCTCCGCAACAAACACCTCTGCTTTACAATCACGTCGGAGTTTTCAGCAAGGTGGACGGCGAAAATCCCGATTATGACAAATACCCGCTTTACAGAGAGGCGAAAATTATTGAAGTAATTTTGGAACCGGGAGAGGCTATCTTTATTCCGGTTGGTTGGTGGCATCATGTAAAATCATTGGAGGTTAGTATTTCGGTTTCGTTTACTAATTTTGTGTTTCCCAATTATTATGAATGGAAATATCCTCATATTAATTGGTAATTATCAACCGGGCGAATATAATTCGCTGCTACACATACAAAGTCCGCGTACGCGGACTAAGAGAATAAAAGATGTTTCGCTCTCTCGTTACTAGGATCTGCCTGGTAACGCATATCCATAGGCTCTGCCTCCGATTTACTAATAGGAAAAGGAACGCTCTGCGGCTGATTCTAGGAACAGGAAGCAGGAGGCAGAGCCTCCGAGTAGGCATTCCCAGGCAGAGCCTGGGAACGAGTATTATCAAGCTAATATAGGGGAAATTTGAGGATGAAAAATCTCGAAGAAATCAGCGAAATTGCCCGATCGATCGCCTGGAGTGCCTCAGATATCCTACAATCCTATTATCGGCAGGATTCCAACACTCCTAACCTCGACATCCAAGAAAAAAAAGATGGCCCCGTCACCGCCGCCGATGTCGCAGTCAATTCTTACATTCTCGACGAATTGCAGTCGGCTTTAGGAAATGCAGAATTTGGCTATCTCAGCGAAGAAACTTACAAATCTTATTTAGAAAAAAACGGTCAAATTCCCTTACCTCAAAGTTGGGTTTGGATTATTGACCCTTTGGATGGAACGCGAGATTTTATTGACAGAACAGGTGAATTTGCGGTTCACATTGCTTTAGCGTTCGAGGGAAGACCTGTATTAGCAGTTGTGGCTTGGCCCCAACAGCAAAAGATTTATTACGCAATCCGCGATGCGGGTGCTTTTGGGGAAAGTCGGGACGGTTCGGCGGTCAAATTGCAGGTTTCGGCGCGAAATATAGTGGCAGATTTATCTATAGTAACTAGCCGCAGTCACCGAGGCGATCGCTTTAATCAATTGTTACAAAAACTGCCATGTCAAAATCAAATAGCTGTCGGTAGTATCGGCTGTAAAATTGCGACAATTGTTGAACAAAAGGCTGATGTTTATATTGCGCTTTCGGGAAAGTCTGCACCGAAAGATTGGGATTTAGCGGCACCGGAATTAATTTTGACTGAAGCGGGCGGCCGATTTACTCGTTTTGACGGTTCTACTTTGCAATATAACCGGGGAGATGTGAGTCAGTGGGGGGGATTGTTGGCGAGTAACGGTTGCTGTCACGCTGCTTTATGCGGGCAAGCTGAGCAGATTTTAGCGGGGATAGATGGGGGTTTGAAGTAATCAAAAGTTTAGTAGGGTGCGTTAGAAGACGGTATTTTTTGCACGACTAATTGCTTACGCACCCTAAAGTATGTATCAAAATTGCTGACTTTGAAATTTCTGTACAATTGCACTTACGTTTCACAAATATTTGTAGTAAATTAATCTCGCATTCGTTGCAGTAATAATACTTAAGTATTTTCCCCATTTTTACGAAAAATTTAATTAACTAGGTATTTTTTAAGAAAAATTTACATATTTTCTGTAAAAAAACTGTTATTTTTAGGACAAAAGATGAGGACTCACCGGGTTTTTACGGAGAAAGGGTGTGTCAGTCTAAATAAAAATTGATAGATGGTTTCGGACGCCAGTCACGAAATAGCGGAATTTTTGTATTTTTTTGAAACCCCAGTCAGGTGGATTATGCCCAATTTAAATATTCCAGTTTCAGTAAGGTTGATCGCCTTTATCGACACTCAAGTTGAAGATTATCAAAGTTTGATTGCCGGAGTAACACCGGGTACGGAAGTAGTCGTTTTGGATGGGAACCGGGATGCGATCGACCAAATTACTGAAATTTTAGGCGCTCGCAGCAATATTGACAGCATTCACATCATTTCTCACGGCAGTCCCGGCAGCTTGCAACTCGGCGACGGTAGCTTGAGTTTAGAGGATATAGAGTGCGATCGGAATTCTCTACAGCAGTGGTTTTCGCCACGAACCGACTCAATCCCCAACAATCGACCTCACATTCTTTTGTACGGGTGCAACGTAGCAGCAGGCGAGACAGGTAAAGCATTTATAAAACGCCTGAGTGAGTTAACCGGCGCGTCGGTTGCTGCTTCGCAAAACCTCACCGGAAGTGCAGCAAAAGGTGGCGACTGGTTCCTAGAAGTAACATCAGGGAAAATAGCAACACCTTTAGCATTTCGGCCAGAAGTGCTGGCGGCTTACAACCACGTTCTCTCCAGCTTCAGTACGGCTACTAACTTTAGTGCGGGCTTGACCCCGACGGCAACTCCTTTTTCGATTAATACGGGCGACTTTAACGGCGACGGTTTCCCCGACTTAGCCGTGATCAACCTCAACTCCAGAGATATTTCCATATTGTTGGGGACAGGTACGGGTAGCTTTGGTACTGCTACCAACTTATTTAACCCCGGCAACGAGAATCCCTTTTTCAGTGCAGTGCGCGACTTTAATGGAGACGGCAACCTCGATTTAGCTGTAGCCAATCCTCTCAGTGACGCTAACGGTGATTTCGTTTCCATCCGGCTGGGGACAGGTACTGGCACTTTTGGCAATCCTACCAACTTCGGTCAAGGGATAAATCCTCGATCGATCGCTGCCGGCGACTTTAATGGAGATAGCAGGTTAGATTTAGCCACCGCCCCTTTGAGTGGCAACAACCTTTCAATTCTTTTGGGAGACGGTACTGGTAGCTTTAGCGATCCCGTTAGCATTAATGCAGGAGCATCTCTTACTATTGCCACAGCCGATTTTAACAGCGATAGCAAACTCGATTTAGTCACCTCTAACAATAGCGCCACTAACAATATCTCAGTTTTGTTAGGAGATGGTACGGGGAACTTTAGCGCCCCCGTTAACTTTAGTGCGGGGACGGGGAATCACTTTGTCATTACAGGCGACTTTAATGGCGACAGCCAACTCGATCTCGCTGTATCGAACACGGGTTCTGACAACGTTTCAGTCTTGTTGGGGAATAGTACGGGTAATTTTGGTACTGCTACCAACTTTAGTGTCGGCTCATCTCCCGAATCTGTAATTGCGGGCGACTTTAATGGCGACGGCAAACTCGATTTAGCCGCGTCTAACGGCGGAGATAACAATGTCTCAGTCTTGTTGGGGAACGGTACGGGAAGTTTTGGTACTGCCGTCAATTTTAGTGTAGGAACTCTTCCCCGTTCGATCGCTGCGGGAGATTTTAATGCTGACGGCCAGTTGGATTTAGCGACGCCGAACTTTACCTCTAAAGATGTTTCAATTCTGCTGAATACACCCAATACAGTTAATTTCGGTGCGGCTACTTACAGCGGTACAGAAGGAACAACAGATACAGTAGTTAGTATTCCCGTTACTCTCAGCGGCGGCACTCCTTTTGCTGATGTAACCGTACCAATTGCGATCGACCCCAGCAGCACAGCCACCGAAAATTCTGACTACACCATTTCCCCTACATCGATTACATTCCCCGCAGGTGCGACAGGTGTGGAACTCACCCAGAATGTGGCAGTTACTATCAAACCCGACAATCTCCCTGAAAACGATGAAACCGCAATCCTCAACTTTGACACAATTACAGGTGGCATAGCCGATACAACGGCTCAAACCACATTAACTATTCCAGCCAACGGTACTGTTTCAAGCCTGAGTCCGTATCAAATAGACCTCAAAACAGGCACAATTACTGGTGGGCAAAACCAGTTTATTTCTCTAGTAAATACCCCTGAAGACTCAGACGGCGACAGTTGGTTAGAAGCCGTAGCAAAAATCAATTTTGACGGCAACATCAAGAAAGCGAAATTCATCGTTGAATACGACAAAGCCCCGTCAGGATGGACCGTAAATCTCGGCGACTCAGGGTCAAACGACGGCTATGGAGGGGATGGCAGCACTCAAAGCCGCGATGCCGAGATGCAGATTGTTAACGGCAATATGAGCGTTTTCGGGAATGACTATAATACACCTCCTAGCGGAGAACTTACCCAAGGAAATGTGTCTAACTTTGTTAGTAATGCTTCGAGTGTGGAGTTAGAAGTCAGCAACGAACAACTTGGGTGGGATAACAAAAGCGGGCTAAAAAATAGCTTGACTTCGCCGTATCTTTACGCCCTCAACGGTCAACCTGATGATGGCGGGCCCGTCAATTCCGAGATTTACGCGGGATTTAACAGGGTGATTTCCGGATATAGCGATCGCATCGGATCGGGTGCTAGCAAGGTGACAATTCTGCTTAATCCGATCGACTACGCGATTACTGCTGGTGTTGCAACCCTTACTGAAGGCAACGAAGGCACAACTGCTGCCACTTTTACTGTTACCCGCAGCGGTTGCACTGAGTTGGCGAGCACGATAGATTATGCGATCGCCGGTTCTGCTACAAACGCCAGCGACTACAACAACATCGGCGGCACATCCGGTGCAACTGCTGCGACTGGTACGATTAATTTTGCAGCGGGCGAGACATCGAAAACCATTACTCTTGATGTTTTAGGCGATGCGGCGATCGAAACCAATGAAACCCTTGAGGTTACGCTGTCAAATCCCTCGAAATTAGATTCTACACCGACAATTGCCACTGCTACCGCTACTACAACTATTACTAATGATGATACTGCCGGTTTCACTGTCAGTCCAAAAGCAATATCAACAACAGAAGCTGGCGGCAAGGCAGATTTCACAGTCAAACTCGATTCTCAACCAACTGCTAACGTTACCATCGGTTTGAGGAGTGACAATGTTGCCGAAGGAACTGTTTCGACTGATAGCTTAACTTTCACTCCCGCTAACTACAATGAACCCCAAACAATAACGGTGAGTGGTGTTAACGATTTGGTAGCTGATGGCCCTCTACCTTACAAAATTGTCACGGCTGCTGCTGTGAGTACCGATGCTAATTACAATAACCTCGATCCTGATGATGTCACCGTCACCAACAGTGACGATGACACTCCGGGAATTACAATTAATCCGACGGCGGGATTAATTACGGGTGAAGATGGCACCAAGGCTAACTTTACTGCGGTTCTGAATACTCAGCCGACTGCTGATGTGACTATCGGTTTGAACAGTGAGAATGTTGCTGAGGGAACAGTTTCGACTAATAGCTTAACTTTCACTCCGGCTAACTGGAATATAGCGCAACCAGTAACAGTAACAGGGGTTGAGGATAGCATTGTTGACGGCGATATTGACTACAAAATAGTCACGGCTGCTGCTGTTAGTACAGATGTGAATTATAACAACCGAGATCTAGCGGATGTTACCATTACCAATAAGGACAATGATACGGCTGGTATTTCTGTTACTCCCACGCAAACAACTGCTACAGAAGGCGGTGCGAATGGCAGTTATGAGCTCAAGTTAATGTCGCAGCCGATCGCCCCTGTAACTATCACTCTCACAACAGGTGAGCAGATTCAGGCGATCGCGCCTCTGACTTTCACGGCGGATAATTGGAATCTCGCTCAAACCGTTACAGTGAAAGCTGTTGACGATACGGTGGTGGAAGGGGCGCAGAGCGTTAATATCACTCACACTGTGACTAGCACGGATGCTAAGTATAATAGTGGGATTGTGGTTCCAGGGGTGACAGTGGCGATCGCTGATAACGATGTAGCACCACCGCCGCCACCGACACCGCCGACACCCACACCAACGCCAGTAATAGTCGAGCCGCCCACACCGCCGACACCGCCGACACCGACACCAACGCCAGTAATAGTCGAGCCGCCCACACCGCCGACACCGCCGACACCGACACCAACGCCAGTAATAGTCGAGCCGCCCACACCGCCGACACCGACACCAACACCAACGCCAGTAATAGTCGAGCCGCCCACACCGCCGACACCGCCGACACCCACACCAACGCCAGTAATAGTCGAGCCGCCCACACCGCCGACACCGACGCCACCGACACCCCCTGCTATCATCGACACACAGAAGAATTGGTGCGGCGTAGAAGCTGGATTGGATAAACTTGAGAAAATTCTTGACGACCAATTACAGGCAGTTAACCTACCCATTGTCGGCCCGCTCAAGAACATTTCCCCAGATTTTATTAGCAACATCAAGACTAAGCTGGTCGATACGATTAAAAATCAGGGAAATCAAAGTCTGAGTCAGTTAGAAAGTAGCATCCGCACTGCTCTTGGATCGAACTACAATGTTGCTCTAACTGGGACTTCTAGTGCTGATGCAAGTACCTTGCTAATTACTATTGGCAAGCAAGATGAGTTTCCCGACATCAATCTCTCCACAAACTTAGGAGTACCGGCATTAAGCTTAGATGTAGATGGAAAAGCCAAATCAAAATACAACTACAACTTGTCCCTAGGAGTTGGTGTTAGTAAAGATTTCGGCTGCTACATAGATACTGACAAAACCAAGTTAACCGCCAACATTGACTTGGGTCTAAATGACCAATTCAAGGCTAAAGGGAACTTAGGTTTTTTCCAAGTTGACCTGGCAAACGATACCAACAACCCTACTAAAGTCGATGCCAACCTCGAAGTCAAGCTCAATGACTTAGACAATCTAGGCGGCCCCAATGATGGATCTCGCCTCACCTTGCCAGAACTGCAAGGCAACTATCAGTTTAAAGACTTATTCAATGCCAACTTAACGAGCAATGCTAATCTCGGCCTCACAGCAAAAACCAGCATCAACGGCAATGCTGCATTCCCCTCGTATAACTTCGACTTAGCAGTGGATTGGCCAATCCTAAATTACGCTAACGGTCAATTCACCGGGCCGCAAAAGCCCACAGTTGCGTTTAACAATATGCAACTTGATTTGGGAACATTTGTCAATAATTTTGCCAAACCAATTATCGGTAAAATTTCCGATGTCATTAAACCATTTCGACCAGTTATCAACTTCCTCAATGCCGACACCAAGTTACTGTCTAAAATCGGTCTAGCGGGGCCGTTTGATAAAAATGGGGATGGCATAGTCAGTGTACTAGAGCTGGCAGCAAAAATATCTGGTCGCGATATCGATACTCGCTTTTTAGATGCGGTGGCCAAGGTTGATAAAGTTGTGGATTTGGCAAACCAAATAGCAAATTCTCCAGATAAAATCGACTTGGGTTCCTACACTCTGGGTAATATAGATGTTGCCGACCCAAGTGCTAATCTTCAGAATGCTTTACCAGTTCCAACAAATGCTGTACAGCAAACGGCTAACCAACAAATTAACTCCAAAACAAGCGCCACTGTCAAGGACTTCTTAAATGCTTTACAAGATATTGATGGCTTTGATTTGCCACTCTTGACAAAACCAGAAACCGCAATTCAATTGTTGATAGGGAAACCGGATGTTCCGGTCTTCAGCTATCAGATGCCCAAACTGGGATTTGACTTTAATATCGATCAAAAATTTCCAATTTGGGGGCCGATCGAGGGTTTACTGGAAGGGAATTTTAGTGCTTCAGCTCATCTAGGATTTGGGTATGATACCTACGGATTAAATGAGTGGAAAAACTCAAATTTTGAGGCGGCTTCTGCTGACAAAGTTTTGGATGGATTTTATGTGAGCGATCGCGAAAATGCTGACGGTACAGGGCCAGATGTTGACGAACTCAGTCTTGACGCTAGTATTGCGGTGGGTGCTGGGATAGATGCAAAAATTGTCGAGGGTTATGTCAAAGGTGGAATTCAAGGAAAAGTCGGCATTGATTTGATAGATATTGGAGAATTCCAGCCCAAACAAGGCGGCGACGGAAAAATCCGAACATCGGAAATTACTTCCCGCATCAGCCAACCCTCGGTACTGTTTGATGTAACAGGACAAGTTAATGCTTTTCTGGGTGCTGAAGCTAAGGTAATTTCAGTCAAATTTTGTGAGAAAAGTTTCAAAATATTTGGTAAGCGCTTCCGTATACCTTATCCTTGTGGATTTGATTACAAAACAGTCTACGATAATAACTTGGCCACATTTGAGTTAGCTAGCTTTAGTTTGGGGCCGAGTTCTAGCACTAGGGGCAGAGCAATTAACGGTTACATGGCCGGGGCGACAGTCTTCTTCGATGCCAACTTTAATGGAGTCCAAGATGAAAACGAACCGTTCTCAATTACTAACGCCGATGGCAGCTTTGACTTAGATGTCTCTCTTGACAAGTTTGACAAAAATAACAGTGGCGACCTCGAACCGGCTGAAGGCAAAATTGTACTCATAGATGGCATCAATACCTCTACTTATTTGCCGCAGCAAACGCCCCTATTTGCCACACCAGATGCTATTGTAGTCACTCCGTTAACTACCCTATTGACCGAGTTAATCGAGCAAGGTACTGACCCTAATCAGGCGCAAATTCAGGTAAAATCGGCACTGGGAGTGTCGTCAGCAATTGACTTGACTAGCTACGATCCGCTACAGGCAATTACTCAAAACGACCCGAACGGTTTGGCGGTTTATGCAGCCCACGCTCAGGTTCAAAATACCATTGTTTTGATAACTGATTTAATTAGCGGTGCTTCAAATACCGCGAAAAATGAGATTGCAGATCGCGTAATTTCCGCCGTTGCCAATCAAATTAAATCTGGCACTCTCGATTTAAGCAATTCCACACAAGTGCAAGCGATTCTTGAGTCGGCAACGAGTCAACTGCAAGTACCGCAACTCTCTAGTATTGCTTCGGATGCTGCCCAAATTATTGCAGAGGGAAATCAGCGAATTGGTGCGATCGCCTCCAGCAATTCCTCGCCCTCAGATGCCGCGACAGAAATCGCCCGCATACAAAAAGTCGCACAAGGAGAAGTAGCCCAAGATTTACTGCAAGTCGCAGCCGGAAATAAGACGATTCAGTCGGCGATTTCCGAAAATACTGGTGCATCTCTAAATACCAAAATTCAGGCGGCGACAGCTAACAACCCAACAGTCCGCAATACCTTAGATACTGATGACTCTAGCGCACCATCTACACCCGATGAACCATTCCCAGAAAGCGGTATTGAATTCGTTAAAGATGGGGAAAATACTACCGAAAGCACCGATGGCGATGATACCATTACCGGCAGCGCTAGCGATGATATATTGCGCGGTAAAAAAGGAAATGACTTGTTGTTTAGCCTTGATGGCAATGATTGGATGAATGGCAATCAGGGGAACGACTTAACAGATGGTGGAATTGGGGACGATACGCTTTATGGCGGAAAGGGTTTTGATACTTTGACTGGTGGTGCCAGCAGTGACTTCCTTTCTGGCAATCGAGGTGAAGACATCGTAATTGGTGAAAAGAGCGACGATACCCTCTACGGCGGTCAAGGCAATGATATTCTGCTAGGAGGTCAGGGTAACGATTTCCTCAGTGGCGATTTGGGGGATGATACCTTAGTAGGGGATGTAGGGAGCGATCGCTTCTTATTATCTACCAATTCTGGTATTGATAGTGTTGCTGACTTTGAAGTCGGTCAAGACTTATTAGTATTGGGGAACGGGCTAAGTTTCTCGCAATTGGCAATTGTCGAAGATAGCGGTGCAACTTTAATCCGGTTTGCCCAAACAGGGGAGATTTTAGCTTCTCTC
>JACJNV010000315.1 GCA_014695175.1 Microcoleus sp. FACHB-DQ6
TACTGTGAATTAGACTCGTCAATTTGTACTATTGTACGGTTGAAAGGTTTAAGGACTGCCGCAAGGACATGGTGCTTAAAGGTCAGTCGATGAATTAAGAATCCCCACGCCTTTAGGCTGGGGAGTGTCAACAAGCAGAACCTACATCATGTCACACGAAGCGCGATTAGCTTCGCTAGTGCTCAAGGCAATCGCTTTCGTCGCTGCTTTTAACCGTATCTAAAAATGAGTGAAACCCCAACTTTTGATATCGCCATTATTGGTGCAGGACCGGGCGCACTATGTGCAGCCCATGGGCTAGCCAATTTAGGTTTTTCGGTAGGTGTGTTTGAACGAGCTAGAGCTTTACGTCCCATCGGCGCTGCCCTAGGGTTGGCAGAAGCGGGGTATAAGGCATTGGCTCTCATCAATGCCGATCTCGCTACCCAAGTTCGTGCCGCTTCTGCCAACCCACAGCGACAACTGCTGATGAGACCCAATGGCGAGGTTCTGTTTTCTGATGAATCGCCCTTGGCGGGTACTCCCTTCACTTGGCTAGCGTGGTATAACCTACAAACCTCATTGCACAACACACTCCCACCTACCGTCTCCCTTCACCTCAACCATAAGTTTGTCAACTTTACTAAGGTCGCCGATCCGTCCGAGGCTGCCTTACGTTTGCACTTTGAGAATCAGGCCGATGTTGGCGCACAACTGTTAATTGGTGCCGATGGTTATCACTCTGCGGTTCGCGGTCTTACCGTGGGAGATGGTGCCCCTCTCTACACTGGAACCATGACTTGGCGAGGAATCTTGCCCCGTCAAATCCTAGCCCCCCTCGCTGAACCCTTTGCAGAAGGGGCTGGTTTTCAACTGGTGGTCGGCGACCAGAAAAATTTTTGGATTATGGATGCAGGAGGCGAGGCACTGGCTTGGACAGGGACTGCACTGCATCCGACTACAGAGAAGAGTACCGATGTTTTAGCTATGGTTCTCCAAGTTTTTGACCAATGGACTCCCTTTGTTGAAAGGGTTATTCGAGCAACTGACCCTACCACTATTGTGGAAACTGGCGTGTTCGATCGGGAACCAGTATCCCAATGGGGGGATAGAGAGAGAATCACCTTATTAGGGGATGCCGCTCACCCGATGCGACCGTCATTAGGATTAGGTACTACTATGGCATTTGAGGATGCTGTGGCTTTAACAAAAAAACTCAACGGGCTGAACTTGCAGGATACTCCTTCTGTTGCTAAAGCTCTTACGGACTATGAAGAGGAACGGATTGCGATCGCCACACCGTTACAACTCAAAGCAAGGCAAGCAGGAGAAGCGTCCCATGCCTCGAACCAGGCTGACCAACTCAAGGCAGGCTTTGAATTAGCCTTAGCTGCTCGCAGACAAAAGGAGATGACCATATCCGATTAATTCGGTTACTCCCACATTTTTTGATAATGCAAGCGGGAGTAAATGTGGATCGGGGGTTTACGTCAGCAGTTTTTCATGCTCTGTTTTTTCTTCTTCTTTTCTGCGGGGTTCGGTCTTTGAGCGGCTGCATTGTTAGTTAATAGGTTGAGTCAGTCGAGCGATCGGCTGCTTTGCTTGTACTCAGTCGCACGCAGAGCCTAGCCAGCCCTGGCTCTTTCGCCCCCTACCCTGGCGCGGCGTTCACTACGTCGGATTTGTCGCTAGCAACACGCGCCTGTTCAGTAGACCTCTTGCAAAAGTAGGCGGGCGCGATCGCGAGTTATCACAAGCGTGCATAGCAACTATAGCTTCAACGATCGCCCGGGGTAAAAATGCTGTCAATGTAGTAGGATAGTGTTACCCTAAGTTACCCTAATCAAGGGAAACTAAAAGTTTTTAGGATTTTATCGAGTCGATATACAAATCGCCACTGTCGGTTCGGATTAAGATTTAATCTGATAGCTGGACTCGATAATTATCAACTCAATAAAGTTCAAAAATTGAGGAAAATCAGCTTTAAAAATCGCCAAAAAGTCTCTACTAATTGTACATAAATTTTTCCCCTCAGCTCGCACTAGATTTTGGGAGATGTGACTGGTGCATCCCTGTTTCATCAATTTTATTTGTTCATACAGATTCCTAAATATTAAGAGAATTAGAGACGCACAGCAGCAATTGCGCCCAGACTTTTGCAAAAAATCTAATGTATACGCCAACAGTATCTCCCGGCTTTGAAAGGAAAACATTGTTCCGATACTCTATATAGGATTTAGCTGCTATAACTTGCATGGGATTATTTTGATATAACTATTGCCAGCCCTTGTTATATCCCGCAATCAACCTTCAAATACTCATACTATATCTTCAACTTTTGCTTAAACTCCTCTAGGGTTGGCGTTGGTTTAATGCGATGAATCATACGATGGCAATTTGAGCATAGCACAGTAAAATCATTAAGCGGATCTAGTTGAATCTTTGCCCCGCTCAAGTTGGAAATTGGAATATTATGATGAGCTTCTATGTATCCTCTGCCTATTTCTCCGTATCGAGACTCAAAATCAAAACCGCACGCTTTGCACTCATATCCTTGCAACTGCTTAACTTTTCTAGATAACGTCTGATTTCGTTCTGTTACTCGATGAAGTCTATACTTTGTCGGATCTTCAAACCATTCTCTTTCTGGTTCATTGTTCTTAGCCTCCTTCTTCAAAGAAACCTCGTTGAACAAATCAAAATCAGCCTCCTCCTTGAAAGAAACCTGCTCAAACAGGGAGAAGTAAATTTCAAGCATTTTCCTAACATCGCCTACCAGCTCCTTGTCGTCAGGAAGTGATTCGCTTGAATAAAACTTCGATGCTATGTTTCCTGCTTCATACGCAATTCCAAGCCTTCTAGAAGTAGTTTCCTTGGGGATCGAATCAAGCTGAAGATCGAGAGGTTCTGAAAATTCTCTGATCTTGTTAGAACCAAGCTTATCTTTAAATAGTTGTGCTTGATCCCTTACCATGTCCCTCGACTTCCCAAGTCCGAACTTATTTCGTAAGGATTCAGGTAAAAAATAGTGAGCGTGAGAGCTGAAAAATATGGTAATGTAGTCAGATGAGCGAAAAGTCAGAGTTATCAGCAGCACTAAAATTAGAAATGGTTGACCA
>JACJNV010000316.1 GCA_014695175.1 Microcoleus sp. FACHB-DQ6
GCTCGGGGGCGAGCCGGTCGATGAACGGCGCGGCGTCGATGAGCCGCTCGACCAGGATCGTGGCGCCGTTCGTCTCCCAGCTCGTCCGCGCGGCGGGCGAGAGGGTGGCCATTTGCCGCTCCACAGCTGCCGCGACACGCTCGGCGAAGCGTGCGTCGTCGGCAATCAGGATGGACTGGCTGGTGGGATCATGTTCTGCCTGGCTGAGCAGGTCGGCCGCGATCCATTCCGGGTCGTTGTCCGCATCGGCGACGACCAGGATTTCGGACGGGCCGGCCACCATGTCAATGCCGACGACGCCGTAAAGCTGGCGCTTGGCTTCGGCGACCCAAGCATTGCCGGGTCCGACGATCACATCCACGGGCGCGATACGCCCGGTGCCGTAGGCGAGCGCGCCGACCGCCTGCGCGCCGCCGACGCGCCAAATCTCCTCAATGCCGACCAGCGCGGCCGCCGCGAGCACCAGCGGGTTCACCTCGCCGCCGGGCGTGGGTGTGACCATGGCGAGGCGCTCGACACCCGCGACCTTGGCGGGAATAGCGTTCATCAGCAGCGAGCTCGGGTAAGCGGCACGCCCGCCGGGTACGTACAGGCCGGCGGCCTCGACCGGCGTCCAGCGCGCGCCCAGCCGGACACCAACGGCGTCGACCTCGTCGCGGTCTGCAGGTCGCTGTTGCTCGTGATAGGCGGTGATGCGGTCGGCGGCGAGTTCGAGCGCGCGGCGGAGATCAGGTTCGAGGGAACCGAGCGCTGCCCGGCAATCGGCCGCCTCGATCCGCCAGCCGCTCGCGTCCAGGTCGTGCCGGTCGAAGCGCGTCGTATAGTCGAGGATTGCCGCGTCTCCCTCCGCCTTCACGCTGGCGAGAATGGCAGCCACGTCGCGTGATACGTCCGAGTCGGCCTCCCGGCGCGCGTTGACGAACGCTTGGAAGCGGGTGGGGAAGTCTGGGGTGCGTGCGTCGAGGTTCAACATTCAGTATAAGCCCGTTAGTTTCGAGCGAAGTCGAGAAACGATTGGCTCGGAGCTGCGTGTCTCGACTTCGCTCGACACGAACGGGCTCTCGTGACGCACTTCACTGGGCTGCGATCCGAAATGCGTCCACCAGCGGCGCGATCTGGGCGCTGCGCATCTCAAGCTATTATTAGCTGGGGTCGCCATACCGAAACCGCAAATCCAACCCAAACAAACATCCAAAAAGAAAACCTTTCTTACTTAATAAGGTGACAGTCAACGACTCAACACTCAAGTGACTGGGCTTCTGGCCTAAAACTTCAGTTTTACTTGACCAGCCTAAGACTCTAGAGGTCTAAGTTTTTTGAGTGATGACACCAAGCGGCTGCTTAGCTAGTCCCTTGCTCTGTCGTTAACGGTTAAACATCTTTATTTGGGTTAAGGATGTGCCGTTAGCCGAACAAGCTCACTAAACCCAGGGGCGTGCTAACATTACCTAGAAATAGGTCGGGGACCACCATATTCTCCTACACATTCATACCAACAAGCTTTATGACAACAACACCCGCAGGCAACATCCAAGAAAAAATTGAAGAAGAACTAGAAAGCGCTCGTACCGTCTGTGACCTCAAGGGCGCCACTTCCGGGGAATGCGCGGCGGCGTGGGACGCAGTTGAAGAACTGCAAGCAGAAGCTTCCCACCAAAAGCAAGTCAAACCTAAGAATTCTTTTGAAAAATTTTGCGACGACAATCCTGACGCTGCTGAGTGCCGCATCTACGAGGAATAAACGAGCCATTTAGCTCTATTCCTTCCCTCCCGCGCCGAAATCTAACTTTTGGCGCGGGAGAATTTTATTTTAGGGGTTGAGCCTTGAAATAGTAGGGAGATTTGCCCTCTATCCCAATACGGTTAAAATCAGCCAGCTTCTCCCCACTCCCCGAACCAAGGGGGACAATAATTCGCTCTGGCGCGCCTTGGTTCGGGGGATGGGAAGGCGAGATTTGAGGAATAAACAGTTTTAATCCAAGCATATTGCCGTCTATCGCGTCTCAAGTACCCTTCAAAGCGCGCCAAGTACCTTAGAAAAAATAGCAGTAACTAAAACATTAAGACCATGTTTAGGTTGCTGATTTTTTAGCATTTTTGTAGTAAAATTTGTCACAAATAAGTGAGTATATTTTCCCAAAGATGTTGAGTCTTTTATTGGCAGCCACCGGGCCTTGGTTTCAACCGCTAGTCTGGATGGATTACCGGTTGTCTGTGTTATTAACAATTTCGATCCCGCTGGTAGTGCTGATTTGGGCTGTTGTGGCAAAAGCTGACGCGATCGTCCGTTTGTCGATTATTTATTGGCGGGTGGCGAGTTTGCTGGCAATTACACTTTACCTGATGATGGCTGCGCTGCCTGTGAGCTTTGTATCGTCGGTGATTGCGAGGGCATTAATTCCTGCTAGTCTGTGGTTTTGGGAGGATTTAAACGAAGAAATTGCCGATCGACCGCAGTCGCCCCTGAAACTGGCTTTTACAGCTTGGCGGTGGGCGATTACTGTTTACAGCGGTTTGGGCGCACTAGCTCAACTTCCCTTCTTAAGCTGTGCCTTTAAATCTCAACTTCAGATAATTGACGAACCTTTTTGCCGCGTTTGGTTAGATCCACCTTGGCTCTACAAACAAATGTTTCACCCTACGGCAACCCCTCAATTTTTGGGATTTTTGGGTCTGATAGGTTTAGGAATCTATGTAATTTACTTGTCATACTTTGTCCTAATTAGACTAGGAAAAAATGGGAGGTCAGCTACCGGAAATTAAGGGGACTTTAAGTAAGTAGTTGCCTTTTAAATAGCAGCTAAAGTCTTGAACAAAAAGCTCAAAAATCCTAACTCCAAAAAGGGGAACCGCTCTAGGAAAAAATTAAACTAACAGCAGGGTGCGTGACGTGAACTCGCTCAAAAACCGATACAAGCCCCCGACTCCAGTCGTGGAGATATAAAAATTTTAGACTAAGGTTGAATCTTCCAGATTCATCTGTGGATAAACTCTAAAATCTAAAATCTAAAATCTAAAATCGACTGACAGCAATGTTACTGGGAAAGACTGTGATGGATAGCAAACAAGCCTACTTACAGTGCTTAGAAAGGCTGATTTGGGCGCTCGATCGCCTGAAAGCAAAAGTCGAACCAAGTGAAGTCGCTCGGATTGCCGAACTGATTGTTCAGCCGATGATGGGGCCGTGGCGGTTTTTTCACACTCCCGAACATATTTTTGAGGTGGGGGGAGATGAAGACGCGATCGAGGTTTTGGCAGCTTTATTTCACGATACCGTCTACGTGCAAGTCGATCGCAGCATTAACTTTAACGTCAGCTACTACATCACTCCTGTTGCAAAAGAGGTTAACAAACAGCTACAAATTCGGGATCGATCTGAACTGCCGGCGGATGCTATCTTCGAGATGGTAATGCTGGTATTCAATTTTGTACCGGGCGAAGTCCTAAATCCTTTCGCCGGACAAAACGAATTTCTCAGCGCTGTCGTAGCAGCAAAAGCTCTAGAACCATTTCTCAAACGCGAGCAATTGCTTCAAATTGCAGGCTGCATTGAAGCAACCATTCCGTTTCGCTCTGCCGAGTCCGGAGTAACCGTAAGCCAGCGCCTTTATGAGCGCTTGCAGGCAGTAAATAGCCGATTTAACCTCAGTTTGACTGACGAGGAAATCCGGGAAACGGTCAAAAAAGCTGTGCGAATTTCTAACCGGGATGTGATGAGTTTTGCTCACCATAGTTCAGCGCATTTTTTGGCAAATACGTGGAATTTACTGCCGGAAACCAATCACAATCTCATCTGTTGCGGTTTTTACACGGTTCGCGACTACCGAGTTGCTTTGGTCAAGATGGAAGGTTTTCTGAATTATCTCAAGCCAGAAATAATTTTTCGGCAGTTTGAGGGATATCCCGACGATCGCACCTATCAGCACTGGGAAACTACTGCTAAGTACAATCTCGAAATTGCGAAGCTTTATTTGGGGTGCAAACTGCCTGCTCTAGCCCTGCTAGAAGCTCTTTCTTCGGATTTGGGGATTGAGGTGTCTCTGGCGATGATGATGGGAGGAATTCCCGATAAAGCTGCTAACTGCGTGCGCCTGGAAAGCTTTTTTCCACAGATAGAAAAACCTTATCAACCTAAAATTGGTGTAGAAGCGGAAGTATTAAATTTATTAGAAAATGGGCGGGCTAAAAGCACTTCTCAAACCGATTTGGAGAACTCGCCGTTGACAACGTTTGTGGTCAAAATTGTTGGCTTTGACGAAATGCGCTATCAGTGCGATCGAGCTAAGGAATTTTTTCTACAAAATCTCGACGCCGACGACTTTATTTCCGACTTTAACCCGATAGTTACAGAAATTGTCATTGATTCACTTCTCAAGTTGTTTGACACCCGGAAATCTACTATCTACCGATACTACGATATCACTTCTAAGTTAAAGTCTCAACCCAAGAGGAATTTTTCCGATCGCCCTTTTCGCTCGCATGGTTAACTAGCTTTAAATACAGTATTTTTGCCTCCTCTAGAGAAAAGATAATTACTCAGCTTATACAAGAGTAGAGCGATTGCACCGTGACACGATTGATTGACTAAGCAACCTACGTCAATCTGCCTATCCATCCCGACACCAACAGCCGTACAGGTAAGTAGGTAGACGAGATTAAACCACATAATGTAACAGGGTGTAAACAGGTTTAAGTCAGCCAGTAGAGAGCCTTTGGAGACTTTGCCCTTGTTTACATAGCGGCGTTTTTTTGGGCAGACTTACTTATGGTGTGGGGCTGGTGGCAAAGATGCTAAAAGTTGATAAAAAATGGAAATTCGCTGCTGTTTTCCTTTGACAATTACTTTGTACAACACGGATTTGATAGCTGGCTGTCACTCATCTGAGCTACCCCAGATAAGCGTCACTATAAAAAGCGACTGTTAAAGCACTTCCCCCCACAGCTACAACTGGGGAATAGCAAGTTCAAACGACTTGCAAACCACTAATCCCCAATCAAACCATGCAAACCACAAATTCAATTTACGCTCAATTGCCTCTTTGCTCTTCACTGCCCACACTGAAACGAAATAATAGTACCACTGCCAATCAAAACGTGCGCTATCTCCAACAATCCTTAGTCAAAAACGGATATCCCGTCGCAACTGATGGATTCTTCGGCCCAAAAACCGAACAAGCAGTCATCAAATTTCAAAAGGAAAATAAGATTGCTGTTGATGGCATTGTCGGCCCTCAAACTTGGAGTCTATTAGGCGCTTGTTATACAGGTGAACCCGGATGTTAAATCCAAGTTAACTAATCCTAGGCGCACGGGTAGCAAGAAACTGGGTTTTTTCACAGCAATACTTCCTTTACGCCCCCAGAAACGCTAAAAAATCTGGTGGTTGAGCGAAGCCGAAACCTCGTTTATGCGCGTCAAAAGTGCAGCCAGGACTATTAATTAATATCTTTTTCCCGCTGCCCTGCTTTTAAACAACTTGCAAACAACCAATGGAGAATCAAACCATGCAAACCACAAACGCAATTCACATGGAATTACCTTCCTGTCGTTATTTTCCCCTACTGAAACGCAACGATGGCGTCACCCAAAATGAGGACGTTCGCTACCTTCAGCGACTCTTGAACGCCAGCGGATTTTCCGTAACTACTGATGGAGGATTCGGCCCGAAAACCCAACAAGCAGTCATCAATTTTCAAAAGCAACAACAAATCGTTGCTGATGGCATTGTCGGCCCTAAAACTTGGAATAAACTGGGTGTTTGTAGCACTATATTTTAAAGTTTGTGCAACCATCTGTTAAAGAGAGTAGGGCGTACAGTGTGCGCCCTATTTCTCCGTCGAAGTTTCGACCCCACACCACCCCTCCGGGGCTCCGTACATTCGATACTTGCGAGCTCGTTTGAAATACAGCAGGGCTACCCGATCGTCAGGATTAATTTGTAAAATATTCTGAAATACTTTTTGGGCGGCAACAAATTTTTGCTCGTAGTAAAAATTGAGAGCTTCTTGAAAAACCTCCGCAGTTTGCTGCTTAAGTACAATGCTTTTCTCTGTTTCTGTCTCGTAAATTTCAAACACCGACACAGCATTTGTCTTTCCTTTCACGGTTACTCGATCGACAAATCTGTACTTATATTTTTCTGGATCGTCTAGCCGATCGATAATTGCACCGCTAACTAGAATTCCCGAGCCGTAAACCTTAGTCAATCCTTCCAAACGAGAGGCGAGATTCACCGCATCAGCAATCACCGTACTTTCCATCCGTTCTCGCTCGCCAATTGTACCCAACATCAAATTGCCCGCGTGTAAACCGACGCCGATCGCGATCGGAAACAAGCCATTTTTTTCTCGCTGCTGGTTGTAGATATTCACTTCTTTTTGCATATCAATTGCTGCTCGCACACCATCCTCTGGGGATGTAGGAAACAGTGCCATGACTGCATCCCCAATGTATTTGTCAATAAACCCCTTATTTTTCCTAATTGCAGGGCTAACCCTGCCCAAGTAAGTATTAATAAATGCAAAATTTTCAGGGGGTGTCATCTGTTCGGAAAGCGCCGTAAACGAGCGAATATCAGCAAATAGCACGGTCATATCTCTTTCCTGATTTTCGCCTAATTTTACTTCAATAATACTCGGCTTTTCCAGCAAGTTTAGAAAATCGTGAGGCACAAACCTGCCGTAGGCTGCATTCAGTTTAGCAAGGCGAATTTGCGTGTTAATTCTCGCCAACAATTCCTTTTTTATAAAAGGTTTAGTTACATAATCATTTGCTTCTAAGTTAAAAGCTTCTACCAAGTCAGTAGTTTGATTTTTAGCCGTCAGCATCAGAATAGGCATTTCTAAAGGCGAGTATTTTTTGCGAACTTCTCGACACACTTCATAACCCGTCATCTGCGGCATCATTACGTCGAGTAAAATTAAGTCGGGCTTAAATCCTGATTCAATCAGATTTAAAGCTTCTAAGCCGTTGCTCGCTTGAGTTATCTCATAGTTTGCTAGAGAAAGACTGTTGATAATGACCTGAATATTAATGGGTTCATCATCGACTACCAAAACTTTTAGTTTTTCACTTTCTAGCAAGTCACTATTGTCTGATAGATGAGAATTTATTATAGAGGATTTCCCCGCGAATTCAGGAGTGATTAAAATGGGAGAACCCTCGGTTAAACGCGGCTGTATGCTACTAAAATCTGGCTGACTCTCAGATACGGGCAAAGTAAAGATGAATTGGGAACCGACGCCTACAGTTGAAGATACCCCTATTTTCCCTCCGTGCAATTCAACTAATTGCTTGGCAACCGTTAACCCTAAACCAGTGCCGCCATATTCTCTAGCCGTGGAACCGTCAGCTTGTTCAAAGGATTCAAAAATTCGCTCTAATTTATCTTCGGGGATGCCAATGCCAGTATCGGATACAGTAATGGCTAACTGGGAATTAGACGGTGATTGTGCGTTGCCCGTTACCAATTCTGCGGAAATTTCTACTCGGCCACTTTCGGTAAATTTAATCGCATTGCCAATTAAGTTGTAAAGTATTTGCTGCAAGCGATTCTCGTCGGCTGCTATTGGCGGCAATTCAGGAGCAACTGAGTTAATCAATTGCAAGTTTTTTTTGCCTACTAATGGCTGAGACAAAGTGACAATTACAGAGACTATTTCTCGAAGACCTACGGACTTAATTTGCAGTTCTATAGTTTTGTGTTTGAGCTGAGAAAAATCTAAAAGATCGTTAATTAAAGAAGACAATCTTTTGCCCGATGAGGAAATCAAAGCTAAGTTAAAATTTGTAGATTCTGGTAGTTGTCCGGTAGCACCGTCTATTAAAGATTCTGCAATCCCAATAATGCCGTTGAGGGGAGTGCGGAGTTCGTGGGAAGTATTGGCTAAGAATTCGTCTTTCAGTTTGTCGAGTCGCTGCAATTCGGTGTTTTTAGTTTCTAAGGCAGTAAATGATGCTTGCAATTGCGCTGCCATGCTGTTAAAAGCAGCGGCAAGTACGCCCAACTCGTCGGAGCGATCGAGCTTTACAGTTTGGTCAAATTGTCCTTCAGATAAAGCTATTGCTGCATTTTTTAATTTTATAAGAGGTTGGATAATCCAGCGAGAAGTGAGAATTCCTAGCACAGTTGCCATGCCCAAAGCTGCCAAACATAGCAACACTGTAGTTCGGTTTCCAGCATGGATTTGTTGCATAAAGTCGGCTTCTGGAACGACGACGACAATCAGCCAATCTAAACTTTTGCCGTCTTGGAAGGGCAGGACTTTTAAAAATTGCTGCTTCCCGTTTATCTCAAAATTGAGTTGCTGCGCTTTTGTAATTTGGTGCAAATTTTGAAAGTGGTTTTCTAAATATTTAGCTGTAGTTTGCGTTACTGCATCGCTGCTTTCTGTAACTTTAAATAGTTCTTTTTTACCGTTTTGGGTGCGGAAAGGTTTTTCGGCTGTGGAAGTTGCCAGCAGCGTCCCGTTTCTTTCGATAATAAAAGTTTGACCGGATTTGCCTATTTTAAGGCTGTTTAAAAATTGACCGATACTGTCGAGACGCAAGGCAGCAATTAATACTCCTTCTAGCTGTTTCTGGCTGTTGTAAACTGGTTGCAGCGCGCTGAGAATCAATGTGGGTTCTAGGAAGGATATATAAACTGAACTCCAAGTTGGTTTGATTGCTAGAGCCGCATAAGCGTAGGAAGGGTGCTGTCGGATGTCGAAGTTTTTAACGGAGGCGGCTACTGTAGTGCGATCGCCCATATCATTAGTATTGTAAGAATAAAAATCAAAATTTGTAGACGGGCCCGATGCGTTAATCAATAAAGTGCCGTTAGACATCTTTTCGCCAGTGCGATATTCTCCATCTTGATTAGCGATCGACGTATAATTGATATAAGGATATAATTGTACTTGCCGCCACAGATACTTTTCCCAAGCTGACAAGTCTTTCATGTTCACAAAACCCAGTTTCACTGCATCCAGCTTGCTTTGATTGATGTGGTGCGGAGTTTGCAGATAAGTTCTCAAATTTTGCTCGATGCGATGGCTCACCTCCCCCATCAATTGATCCGCAAGGTCATTCACTGCTCTTTGAGAGTTCCTAAATGATAAGTATCCTACAATACCCACCGCTGCAAATACTTGCAAGACAAACGGAACTATGAGTACAGTTTGCAGCGTTGCTTTTCTTGAAAGTTTTGCCACTAAGTGCTTGAGAGAAAGAGTGGACATAACATTAATTTCGATTGAAAGACACAGTTAATACTCGGAACGAAGATTTACCGCTGGTAAGTATTCTAAACCATTTTTTACTTAAACAAAACTTACGCAAGAAAAGCCTGATTTTTTGTTTCTTCCTGAATCGCTATCCAACCTGAGATTTTTCATGGAAACTGAGTTTATTTCTAACATAGCTTTCCGCAGTATATTTGAGTTTGAAGTCAAAAGCAGCGCGCTCGACGGCGTATCTTTCAGGAAAACTCCCAATTTTGGGGCCGAATGCTTCGGCTTAAATGTATTATGACTGAGGCCCGGTACAAAAAACCGGATAAACACATAAAAATTTCTGCCCTCAGCTTAATGCTAGTTTTACTACTTTTCATCCAAAGCTTCTATCCCCGACCCTCATTATGGCACTCCCTACATTCCATTCTTCAGAGAGCGCTTGCAGTAAATTGCTGCTAACTTATCTTGAGGATGGTTTTCGCAAACCTTCTTGAAGATTTTTGGCGCTTTAGTAAATTTTGCTCAAAATAAAGCTCCCGACCCCTTTGAAATTCAGTAGCAGTTTCCTGTTTGAGTTCAATGCTTTGTTGTGTTTCTGCATCATAATTTTCAAACACCGACACGGCAGATTTTTTTCCTTTTACTGTGATTCGATCGACAAATCGGCACATATATTTTTATCGAGCGCCCAAAGGGTCGAAAATTGAGTCACTAACTATAACTCCCGCCCCGTAAACAGTTATTTATTAACTCGGAGTTGCAACTTGCCCGAGCTGTTCTCAAGCAAAAAACCAGCATAAATAGCAGCGTCTATCCCCAAGAAAAACGCTGTTTAATAAACATTTGACTAGAAAACGATAATTTAAACCTAGTCTTTCTGTGGCTCATAAAATATCGGGAAAGTAGGTTTGGTAGGAGGAAAATCTTGCCGATGTTTTTTACTGGATTTATATTCTGTCCGCTTACTTCCTGCTGTTAAAAAAGGTCGAATTAAAAATAAAAATTTAGCGGGCTGTCCCTGAAATTAGCCAGAAAATTAAGCTATATTATAGCAGAGTTCAGGAAAGTGAGATTTGCTATGGCTGACTCTATTGCTCGCCGCTTGGAACAATACACGGTAAAACGATCGCACGAAGTTTTAATCGTCAAAGCCCAAATTGACGGCGAATTCGATGAAATTGCTATTTTTAAAGGCTTTTCTAGTTCCCTGACGCGATCGACCGCTTTCGATCCCGAGGTTCCTGTTTTGCCGGAAGAAGCAAAAATTGTCAGTGTCGATCGTGTGGAGAGCCCCTACAATCCAAATAACCCCCGCTATCTTCAGCAGGGGTTATCTTGGGAAACAATGCAGTCTCTATTGTCCGAGGCGGGAGTATAGCAAAACATTAGGGAGACAACGTGAGAAAAACAGCAGGGACACAACATTGTTGTGTCCCTACTACAAAAGCACTATGTCCTTAGCCTTAACGCTAGAGCGTGCCGCCGGCAGCTTGGAAACGAGCTCTCGCGCGTTTGATTGCTTGCTTAGCTTGAATTTGCTCTTGCAAAGTGCCGTTATTGGCCTTTTCCAAACGAGCTTCTGCTTCGGTGTAAGCAGTACGAGCAGCTTCTTTATCAATGGTTTCGCCTTTTTCAGCGCCGTTGACAAGAATAGTAACTTTGTTTTCTTGGATTTCTGCAAAGCCACCCATCAGAGCAATAGACACCCATTCCTTGCCGGGACGGACGCGCATCACTCCGGTATCCAAAGCTGTCAACATTGGAGCGTGACCGCTCAAGATACCCAGTTGGCCTGTGGTGCTCGGCAGAATTACTTCTTCAGCATTAGAATCCCAAACAGTTTTGTCTGGGGCCACTACGCGCACAGTTAATGTCATAAATTGTCAGTTGTCGGTTGTCAGTTGTCAGTTGTCAGTTGTCAGTTGTCAGTTGTCAGTTGTCAGTTATCAGTTGTCAGTTGTTACCAATAACAAATAACTAATAACTAATAACTAATAACGACTGACTACTGACTACTGACAACTGACTAAAATTACTTGGCGTCAGCTTTCATTTTTTCAGCTTTGGCGATCGCCTCGTTGATATCGCCCACCAAATAGAAAGCTTGTTCAGGTAATTCGTCCAGTTCGCCAGCCAAAATCATCTGGAAGCCCTTAATGGTGTCTGCCAGCTTGACGTACTTGCCGGGGGAACCGGTGAACACTTCAGCCACAAAGAACGGTTGAGACAAGAACCGTTCAATTTTGCGAGCGCGAGAAACGGTCAAGCGGTCATCTTCCGACAGCTCATCCAAGCCCAAAATTGCAATAATGTCTTGCAATTCCTTGTAGCGTTGCAGAGTTGACTGCACTTGGCGAGCAACGCCATAGTGCTCTTCACCGACAACGCTAACTTGCAACATCGTAGACGTAGAATCCAGCGGGTCAACAGCCGGATAAATCCCCTTCGCAGCCAAACCGCGAGACAACACAGTTGTAGCGTCCAAGTGAGCAAAAGTCGTAGCCGGTGCGGGGTCAGTCAAGTCATCTGCAGGTACGTACACAGCTTGAACCGAAGTAATCGAACCTTCGGTAGTCGAAGTAATCCGTTCTTGCAAGTCGCCCATGTCTGTACCGAGAGTCGGCTGATATCCCACAGCCGAAGGCATCCGACCCAACAGAGCCGATACCTCAGAACCCGCTTGCACAAACCGGAAGATATTGTCAATGAACAGCAGCACGTCTTGCTTGCTGACATCGCGGAAGTATTCGGCCATCGCCAGAGCCGACAGGCCCACGCGCATCCGAGCACCAGGCGGCTCGTTCATTTGACCGTAAACCAGAGCAATTTTCGACTTGCTGCGGTCTTCTTCGTCAATAACCCCTGACTCGATCATTTCTTTGTAGAGGTCATTACCTTCGCGGGTGCGCTCGCCCACACCGCCGAACACGGACACGCCGCCGTGAGCCTTGGCAATGTTGTTCACGAGTTCCATCATAATCACGGTTTTGCCGACGCCTGCGCCGCCGAACAAACCGATTTTGCCGCCGCGACGGTAGGGGGCCAGCAGGTCGATCACCTTGATCCCAGTTTCAAACACCGAAGGCTTGGTTTCCAGTTCGGTGAAAGCCGGCGGGTTGCGGTGGATGGGCATACTTTCGGAAGTATTGACCGGGCCGAGGTTGTCTACCGGTTGACCGATGACGTTAAAAATGCGGCCCAGAGTTGGGATTCCGACAGGAACTTGGATAGATTCTCCGGTGTCTACCGCTTCCATGCCGCGCACCAAGCCGTCGGTGGTACTCATGGAAACTGCACGCACTTGGCTGTCTCCGAGCAGTTGCTGAACTTCGCAGGTAACGGCAATGTCTTGACCTGCTTCGTTTTTGCCGGAAATCGTGAGAGCGTTATAGATTTGGGGCAGTTTGCCGCCTGGGAATTTTACGTCTACAACTGGCCCGATGATTTGGGTGATGTAGCCTACGTTCGTTTTTTCTGCGGTGGATACCATGAATAGTGCCTTTGTTAGGATGCTATTTTTCCCGTTATGGAAAAAGTCTTAACATTTAGAAATGCTATTCCTCAGAGTACCACTGAACAGACGCACTATTTAGATTTGTATGGGGCTGGTTAATAGTCATTTTTATGGTTACTGCCCTCGCTTTTTTTTCCTGCGAGCTGCAGCCAAAGCCCCGAGCCCCAGCATAGTCCCGAACACTGTGACTGGTTCGGGGACTGGTTCGGGGACTAACTCAGCCCGCACGGTGAAGTCATTGAAGTCAAGCTCGGTTCCTGGTTTGGCATCGTCCAAATCGTCGAAGGAGATTTGTGTGCCATTAGCCAGTTCGGCCATTGTGAGGGATGAAAATTGCTCTGGGCCTTTACCGCCGTTGATGTTTTTAAAGGAGTCACTGGAGTTGTAGTCGAGCATAAAGTTACCAAACACAGCAAGCTGACATCCCGCCACCCCACATTCATCTCTTCGGAACTGGGTGTCGGCGGTCCACCATAGGGTGCTGTTCATGAAGGTGCTCGACGAGACGTATTGCTCGCGAGGGTTGCCACTACCCGTGTCGCTCCACAGCAGCAGGGCATAAGTTTGATCCTTCAAAAATCTGAAGGTTTGGGTGATGGAGCCGTTTTCGGAGGTGACTGCGTTGCCGAAGGTTCCTTTCCAGTTGTCGGCAGAGCCGTTATCTGAGGGTTGAGTCTCCTCAAACAGTTTGGCGATGTTGGTGTAGCCAGTGTTTGCTGACTGAGCTTGGGCTACCCACAAGCTCGACTGGTAACCGCCGTGAGATTCCTCGAAGGTAAAGTCTATACTGGTATCTCGATCGAACTCGATGCCGGTAGTGCCAAACATGAAAGCTCGGACGGGCGTGCAGATGCTGAGCAACATTGTGGTTGCCAAGCTGACGACTGTAAAAGATGTTTTTTTGACTAGCGTTAAGGTAGTCATAACCCTGATTCCTCCAGTATTGTTACGTAGTAAGGCGCAAAATGCCATGTTGCCGTGACGCGAATCGACGATCGCGAACCTGCGATATTTAGGACGATCGTCAAATATAAAGAAGAGGCTCCACACCAGTGAATCTACAGAGAGATCTTACTTAAGGGTGTTTTGGAGTAAATGAGTGCTTCTTCTAAGAGTTTTCACTGACACCAGATTCGCACAGTTTAATCTGTAACAGCAAGATTTTCATCCTGCCTAGACTTCCAACCTACTACATTTACTTCGTTTCGGTAACGGTCTAAAGTTGAGTGCAAGACTGGCAAATATTGGCTTTCATCAAAAATACATAAAATTTTTAATCGAGCTTTATGAAGTTTTGGTAAAGTTCATCCATAAAATATAAAGTTTTTGAGAGAACGTCGGCTGTTCAGTCAGTTGTTCATGAAAGCGGGCTGCAAGCTGCTCGCCCGATGCAGAAAGAAGCGGCGGCGACCGCAAGTAGGAATTTGAGCGAGTTTTTTGCCTCTCTAAGCAAGCTGTATAATAGGCGGTCGGTACTTACGTACTTTTGACTAATATTCCGAGTTTTTTAAACCTCTAACCCTCGCATTCCGCGCCATATTTTCACCAACAGTCCCGGACGCATTAACCCGGTTTTTTAAGGTAATTGGGTCAGGGAAGCAGGGAAAGTCAAAAAAGAAACCAAGTTTCATTTCCCGCGCCTGACTTTTAGTAAAAAAAATGTTTTTACGTAAATCATAGTAATTAAAACCATACATTTTATTTTTCAGTGCTAATTATTTTAGCACCCAAAATAGGCGGCTCCTATTGACAGGAGAAATTTTTAGGGGTAAAAATAGTAGAAATAAATACGATCGCACTTTAAGCACAATCTTTAAACACAATGACACCCAACAAACTACATTTGCTCGGATGGTTATTCATTGTTGGCTGGCTGAGTGCAGCGGCGGCCTCGGCAAACGCGCAACCCATCGCCCCGGCAGCGGACGGCACTAACACAGTTGTTACTCCCAACGGCAACCGCTACGATATTTCCGGGGGGTCTTTCAGCGGAGATGGGGCTAATCTTTTTCACAGTTTTACTCAGTTCGGCCTCAGCGAGGCTCAAACGGCTAACTTTCTGACCAATCCCAATATTCAAAATATTTTGGGAAGGATTACTGGGGGTAATCCTTCTTTAATAAATGGCTTAATTCAAGTTACGGGCGGCAATTCCAATTTATTCTTGATGAATCCTGCTGGCATGATTTTCGGGCCGAATGCCAGTCTCAACGTGCCTGGCTCTTTTAATGCTACTACGGCGACAGGGATTGGTTTTGGAAACAATCAGTGGTTTAGCGCGATCGGGAATAACAATTGGGCAACTTTCATCGGGACGCCGAACAGTTTTGCGTTTACAAATTTGCCAGGGGGAAGCATTGTTAATGCAGGCAATTTGAGTGTGACACCAGGTCAAAGTTTAAGTTTGATCGGCGGTACGGTTGTCAATACGGGTCAGCTAACTGCGCCTAGCGGCAATATTCTGATCAGCGCCGTACCGGGCAACAATTTGGTGCGAATTAGTCAAGCTGGAAATTTATTGAGTTTGGATATTCAGCCGACAGCAAATCAAAGTTCGCTGCCCAACAATTGGACGCAGCCAGTGTTATCTTTGCCGGAGTTGCTGACTGGACAAGGTGTGGCACAGGCAACGGGTTTGACGGTAAATCCCAATGGCGAAGTTGTGTTGACGGGGAATGCTGCTGTGCCGGTAACTGCGGGAACTGCGATCGCATCCGGCAGTGTCAATGTCTCTGGCAACACTGGCGGTACTGTCAATATTTTAGGCGACAAAGTAGGAGTTATTGCAGGCAATATCGATGCTTCTGGGATTAACGGTGGCGGTAATGTACTGATTGGCGGAGATTATCAGGGTTTGGGGACGGTGCCCAATGCTTCGCGGACTTTTGTTAGCAGCAACTCGACGATTAATGCTGATGCTGTTAGCAATGGGAATGGCGGGCGAGTGATAGTTTGGGCGGATGAAACTACTCGTTTTAATGGGAATATTACGGCCAGAGGCGGCTTATTTTCTGGGAATGGCGGCTTTGTGGAAGTGTCGGGAAAGCAATCGCTGGATTTTCAAGGATTAGTTGATTTGCGATCGACCTTTGGCCTCGCTGGCACCTTATTGTTAGATCCTACTGATATCACTATTAGTACAGGTGCGGATGCAGACGGCACTTTAGCAGGGGAAGCATTTACGCCCTCGGCGGGTACTTCTACAATTAATAATGAGACGCTGCAAACACAGCTAGGCTTAGGAAATGTGACTATTTCCACTGCGTCTGATTTTCCAAATCTAGGCGATATTACAGTCAGCGCACCGATTACTTGGACTAATAGTAATTCCCTAACTTTGAAGGCTAATAACAGCATATTTGTTAACAACAATATCACGGCTAACGGCGGCAGTATAACCCTGAATGCAGATGTAGATGCCAGTGGTGCAGGGGCGATCGCCATTACCAATGCTACCCTCAACTCCAACGGCGGCAACATCATTTTAGGAGGCGGCAGTAACCCGTCAACTTTTCCAGCAGTAGGGACAGCGCCAAATCCCACCGGAGTTTCTCTCACCGGTTCCACCCTCAATGCAGGCACTGGAAATATTTCTATTACAGGTCAAGGAGTCGCTGGAGTCAGCAACAATCACGGCATTTCTGTTTCCAACAGCGGAATCACGACGGCTGGGACTGGAAGTATTACTCTCAATGGTATTGGCGGTAATGGAAGTGGAAGCAACAACAACGGGATTAACATTAATACTACCAGCACAGTCGAATCGATCGGGGCAGGGAATATTACTCTCAACGGTACTGGCAGAAACGGGATAGATGGTAATCAAGGGATATCTATTAACAGCAGCACAGTGCAATCGGCTGGGGGAAATGTCAGTCTGACTGGTACAGGTGGTGGGACTGGGACTTTCAACGACGGTATATCTCTAGGCGATTCTACAGTCAACAGCGCAGGTCTGGGAAAGGTGACGTTGACGGGCACGGGCAGTGGGACGGGCAGTAATAGTGGGATCACGCTCGTCAACAGCAGGATACAATCGCAGAATGGAGATATTGCTTTAACCGGTACCGGTGTAGGGACTGAATCTAGCAGCTATGGGATTGACTTAGGCCCGGGCGGCGACGGTGCTCCTAATAGGGTGCAATCTACGGGAACGGGTAATATTAGCCTCACGGGAAGTGCTAACAACAATTCCATTCCAATTAACCTCACCGTAGGTGTGATTGACGCGACTTTAGGCGGCAATGTCACTTTGACTGGTGATGAAATTCAACTGTCAGAAACAAGTCAAGTTAAGGGTATTGGGACTATCCAGTTGCAGCCGCTTACTCCCAGTTTAGATATTACTGTGGGCGGTAATACTGCGGACGCTCGTTTGAATCTCAGCAGTGCTGAACTCGCGCCTCCGGTTTTAAATGATGGGTTTTCCAAAATGATTATCGGGCGCACGGATGGGACGGGGGCGATCGCAATTGACCCCGCTGGTGTTACTTTTAATTTCCCCGTCACAATGCAAGCTGGCACAATTGCAGTCGATGGAAACATTACAGGCGAAAACAACGCTTCAATTACTCTTAATGCTCCAACGACTAACTTAAACGCAAAGATTATCACCAAGGAACAGAATATTACCTTTGGTGGCAATGTCTCTCTCACTCCAAATTCTAATGTCACTCTCGATACTGGGTTAACGGATGCAGGCGACATTAATTTTGGGGGAACGGTTGACGGCGATGGCAATCTAGTTTTGACTACGGGAAAAGGTGTTATTAATGTCAACGGGCAAATTGGGGACCCTACAGCTTTGCGTTCCCTGACAACACTCAATTCTTTCGATGTTAAGAGTCCGATCGATTTTTCGATTAAAACTACAGGGAATATTACCGTTGGTAGTATGAGAAATCGCGGACGGGCGATCGCCCTTACCAGCACTAATGGTGATATTGATACGACTGCAGGGGCAATTGATACCACCTTCACTACCGGAAATGGTGGCCCGATTACACTCACTGCCAACAATATTAACGCTAGTAATCTTAACTCCAGTTCCACTGCTGGCAATGGCGGAAACATCACACTCACTGGCAAAACAGGCAACATTTTTGCATATTCAGGAGTGGTTAATTCTAGTTCTACTTCTGGTGCCGGTGGAGATATCGCGATCGCAACTCCCAATGAAGTTGGGATAAATAGCATTGATGCTAATGGATTGCCCGGTACTGGAAATATTAGCATTACCGGGAATGAGATTGGCTTTTCGGGAGCAGGTTCCGCGCAGGGTAAAGGGAGTTTTTCAATTCAGCCGTTTTCGCCGAATGTAGGAATTCGCTTCCAGGCTGGACTTGGTGACGATCCGCAGGCGATCGATATAGGAGCACCGTTTTTATCCTCATTGCGTAATGGCTTTAGTGCCATTGTTTTCGGAGGGAACACTACTACAGGCAATATCACTGTAGAGAATTTGTCGGTATCTTTTCCCGATCCTGTGACTTTCAATACTCAAGGCACTATTTCTGTAAATCCCAATCAATCGATTTCGGGAACTGATAATGCTTCAATTACTTTGAATGCTACAACTAATAACCTGAATGGCAATATTACCACCCAATCTCAAGATATCACAATTAACGGCAATACCTTAGTTGGAGATAGCGTGTTAGTCAGCAATGGCACGGCAGCAGGTGGCAATATTCTGTTTAACAATAACATTGATGGCACTGGCAATCTCACTTTAGAAACAGGTACTGGAAAAATTGAGGTTAAAGGTTTGATCGGCGACGCGACAGTATTAGGAAATCTGACCGTCAACAGTGCGGGTTCAACTACATTTAATACTGTCAAGGCTACCAGTTTCACCACCAATGCTGGTGGTACAACCGAACTTAAGGGCGATGTCACTACAACTAGCAGTCAAACTTATGGAGATGCTGTCACAATTGCCAACAATCCGATTCTCACAGGCAGCGACATTACTTTCAATAATACTGTAGACGGTACCAGCGATTTGACTGTGAAGGCTGCTAGCGGTAATGTGACATTTAATGGTGCAGTTGGTGCTGCAAGTGCGATCGGCAATTTAACAGCTAACTCTACAGGAACAACCGCATTTAATCAAACAGTCAATGCCGCGAGTTTGACTACAGATGCTGGGGGCACAACTCAACTTAATGGCAATGTGACTACAACTGGCGCTCAAACTTATGGAGATGCAGTGACAATTGCCAACAATCCGATTCTCTCCGGCAGCGAAATTACTTTCAACGATACTGTTAACGGCAGCAGCGATTTAACTGTGAATGGGGGTACTGGTAATGTTATATTCAATGGTGCTACAAGTACGATCGGCAATTTAACAGCTAACTCTACAGGAACAACCGCATTTAATCAAACAGTCAATGCCGCGAGTTTGACTACAGATGCTGGGGGCACAACTCAACTCAATGGCAATGTGACTACAACTGGCGCTCAAACTTATGGAGATGCAGTTACAATAGCCAACAATCCGATTCTCTCCGGCAGCGGCATTACTTTCAACGATACGGTTGACGGCAGCAGCGATTTAACGGTGAATGGGGGTACTGGTAATGTTACATTCAATGGTGCTACAAGTACGATCGGCAAATTAACAGCTAACTCTACAGGAACAACCGCATTTAATCAAACAGTCAATGCCGCGAGTTTGACTACAGATGCTGGGGGCACAACTCAACTTAATGGCAATGTCACTACAACTGGCGCTCAAACTTATGGAGATGCAGTGACAATTGCCAACAATCCCATTCTCACAGGCAGCGGCATTACTTTCAACGATACAGTAAACGGCAGCAGCGATTTAACGGTGAATGGGGGTACTGGTAATGTTACATTCAATAAGGCGATCGCCGAAACAACTCCTCTCACAAGTTTAACTGCCAACAGCAAGATATCTTTAGGCGCCAATGTCACTACAACCGGCAGTCAAACTTATGCAGATGCTGTGACTGTTGCCAATAATCCGATTCTCTCCGGCAGCGACATTACTTTCAATAATACAGTTAACGTGGCTGGCAATCTCGGTATTGCTGGTGATAATGTCAATCTCAAAGGAACTGTAACAACAACTAATGACGGCACGCTCACAATTACCAATAAGGTTAATCTAAATATTGAGAACAACCTGAACTTAGACGGTGCATTTATTCAAAATGGCGGTGGCAATATTGCAGTTAACGGAAATATCACCACAACTAATGATAACATTAGTTTTAGCGATCCGGTGACATTAAAAGCGCCTGTAAGTTTTACACTGGGGGATGCAAGAATTGCTTTCGGTTCTACTTTATCCGCAGGTAATAACCCGCTGAATTTAACAGCAGGTGAAATTGATTTTTCTGGGAACGTTTCTGGTACGGGCGCGTTAACGCTACAACCCGCAACAGCCGGACAAAATATTGCTATTGGGGGAAGTGATAACAATACTAGCGCTTTAGATTTGACTGCATCGGAACTGAATTTGCTTCAAAATGGATTTAGCTCGATCGAGCTCGGGCGCTCGGATAGCAGTGCAAATGTTAGTATTTCCTCTAATCTTACATTTTTAGATCCAGTAAATATTCAAACGGGAAGTGGTACGATCGCACTTGATGGCACTCTTACCGGCAATGACAACAGCAGCATTGCTCTCAAGGCTTCCACAATTAATTTGAATAATGGCATCAATACCAATAAAAATCCCATCGCTCTCAACGGCACTGTCACACTAGGTAACGATATTAATCTCAGTACCGGCGGCGGAGATATTAAGATAACTGGTGCGATAAACGGCAATCATTTGTTGAACTTAGATGCGGCTACAGGCAATGTGTTGGTGCAAGGAAATATCGGAGGAACAGCACCAGTTTCTGTTTTGAATGTTACCGCAACGCAGGCGGAATTCACTAACGGTAATATTGCGAGCAATTCGGGTTTTAATATTGCTGCTGGCAGCACTAAGTTAGGTGGCAATGTTACTACTAATCAGGGCAATATCAATATTAACGGTGTTCTCGGGTTGACGAAAGATGCGATATTGAGTACAGCCGGGGGGAATATTGCCTTTGGAGGTGCGATCGACAGTATTGATGCGGCCCGCAACTTAACTCTAGCCTCCGGTAGCGGCAGCATCACTTTCAACGGTGCGGTGGGCGCCACCGGCAAGTTAGGAAATCTGGCGATCGAAAATGCTGGCAATGTGACAGGAAACTCGACAATTAACGCGCAACAATTGACAGCACTAAACACGGAAAAAGTCAATTTATCGGGAGATGTCACCGCCGCAAAAGTCGATATTACTGCCAAGGGCGATATAAGTGTTAAAAATATTACTGCTAATGGCGGAGAAATTCTATTTACAAGCGGTAACAATTTCACCGCAGGCAATTTGAATACATCGGGAAACAGTGGCGGTAACATAACTGTTAAGGCGATAACTTCAATTACGGCAGGACAAATTAACTCTTTCGGTATAGTCGGAAATGCGGGCAATGTGTTCTTAGATCCGATCGGCGATATTCAAGTAGAGTTTATCAATGCCCAAGGCGGTACAGGCGGCACCGGTGGCGAGGTGACAGCAATCACAGGCAATTTTTTCCGCGCTACGGGTACTTTTTCCACCCCACTGTCGCCGACGGGATTTGCTAGCATTTCTACTGCTGGCGGCGCCGGTGGTGGCAAAATTACAATTGTGCACGCTGGGGGAGATGGAGGGACGCCGATTCAACCGTTTGTTGTGGGGGATGCTGCTAGCAACGGTACGGCGGGTGCAATTACAACGGGACAATCTAGCATTACATCGCAGTCGTTTCCGCGTTCTAGTAGTGTGGGTAATATTGCGTTTGTGACTGATGACGCGATCGATCCGACGCCAACACCAACTCCAACTCCGGTAGTAACTCCAACTCCCACTCCAATTGTCACTCCAACTCCGGTAGTAACTCCAACTCCCACTCCAGTTGTCACTCCAACTCCGACTCCAGTTGTCACTCCAACTCCGGTAGTAACTCCAACTCCTACTCCAGTTGTCACTCCAACTCCGGTAGTAACTCCAACTCCCACTCCAGTTGTCACTCCAACTCCGACTCCAGTTGTCACTCCAACTCCGGTAGTAACTCCAACTCCCACTCCGGTAGTAACTCCAACTCCCACTCCAGTTGTCAGTCCAACTCCGGTAGTAACTCCAACTCCCACTCCAGTTGTCCCTCCAACTCCCGCTTCGAGTGAAACTCCCACTCCGGTAGTAACTCTAACTCCCACTCCGAGTGAAACTCCCACTCCGCTAGTAACTCCAACTCCCACTCCGAGTGAAACTCCCACTCCGCTAGTAACTCCAGCTCCCACTCCAAGTGTCACTCCCACTCCGCTAGTAACCCCAACTCCCACTCCGAGTGAAACTCCCACTCCGCTAGTAACCCCAACTCCCACTCCGAGTGAAACTCCCACTCCGGTAGTAACTCCCACTCCCACTCCAAGTGTCACTCCAACTCCCACTCCGAGTGTCACTCCCACTCCGGTAGTAACTCCCACTCCCACTCCGAGTGTCACGCCCACTCCGAGTGTCACTCCCACTCCGAGTGTCACTCCCACTCCAATCGATCCTATAGAAATACAAGTGCCCGCGCCTGTGACAGCACCAAAATCGCCCACAGCCGCCGATACACCAACACCGCAAGGAGAATCATCAGCCCCTGATTCAGAAGACTTTCAACGCCGCAAAATTCCACCGCTAGACAATCCCGGTGTAGCAGCCGATCGAATTTTAACCATCGATCAAAGTATCACCAGTCAATTACCCCCCGACATCGTACCATCCCCACCTGAATCAAAACAACCACAAACAGTCAACCCTACTTCTAATTTAGTTCTGGGATATGTTCCGTCTCCCAATCGACTTTTTGAAGTCAACGACATACAGAATATAGTTTGGAGAATTGAAGAAATGAGGAATCAAGAATTTGGAGAATACTTGGGGGTAAAAGCCAACATCCCAGAGGAAAATGTCTTGATTTCAACATTCCAAGAAACTTTAAGAAATATCGAACAGCAAACCGGCAAGCGGTCTGGTATTATCTACATAGTCTCGCGAGACGAACAATTAGAACTAATTTTAGTTCCTCCCGTGGGGCGACCGATTCACTACAGCGTCCCCGAAGCCAACAGAGCAGCTCTTTTCCGCACCGTCCAGGAGTTTCGCGGTGAAATCACCAATCCCGCAAAACGCGCTAGTACCAGCTATCTAGCCGCGGCCCAGCAATTATATAAATGGGCGATCGCACCCCTAGAAAAAGACTTAGAAAACTTAGGAATTCAGACTTTGTTACTTTCAGTCGATGCGGGATTGCGAAGCCTGCCTTTTGCCGCTTTGCACGACGGTAAAGGCTTCTTGATGGAAAAATACAGTTTCAGCCTAATTCCAAGTTTTAGTTCGACTAATACCGATTATAAAGCTGTTAGAGACGCCACAGTGCTAGCAATGGGAAGGTCAGAATTTGTTGACCAACAGCCCTTGCCGAGTGTGCCGATCGAACTGCAGTCGATTTCGGCTCAGTGGCAGAGTCCATCTTTCCTCAATTCTACTTTCACTTTAGATAATCTCAACTCGGAACACGCCAAGGGAGGATTTCGGATCGTTCACCTAGCAACTCACGCTGAATTCAAACCGGGAAAACCGAGCAATTCCTACATTCAACTGTGGAATTCCAAATTGCAGCTCGATCGCATGGAGAGTTTAAATTGGCGCAATCCGCAGGTAGACTTGTTAGTATTGAGTGCTTGTAGAACTGCTGTGGGCGATCGGGAAGCAGAGTTAGGTTTTGGAGGTTTAGCAGTAAAATCCGGCACCAAATCTGCTTTAGGGAGTTTGTGGTATGTTGACGATGGAGGCACTTTGGGGCTGATGAGCGAATTTTACAACCAGTTGCGAGGAACCACAACTAAGGCAGAAGCTTTGCAACGCGCTCAACAAGCAATAATGTCCGGTAAAGTGCGGCTGGAAAACCGACAGCTAGTAACAACAGGCGGTCAGTTAAATTTACCTGCTAATTTACAACAAACAAACCAAAATTTTTCTCATCCTTACTATTGGAGTAGTTTCACCATGATCGGAAGCCCTTGGTAAGCTGCCATTTTTATTTTTCAGTGTCCGCTTCTTAGGGACGAAAGTTTCTAAAGTAGGGGCAATGCTCGCTTGGGAGGGTTGGGGGGGTTCCCCCGTGGCTGCCCCAATTTCAACCGCCGAGTGCGACCGGGGGGTTGGAACTCTATTTCTGTTTCCTCACCACCAAAGTAATATCATCACAAAACTTCGGATCGCCAATATACTGCCGCACATCATCTATCACAGATTACCTAATGGCAATAGCAGGTAAGTCTACTTACCTGCTAATTTACAACAAGAAAAGCAAGACTTTTCCGCTCTTTATTGCTGGAGTGTTTTCACGGTGAGAGTTTTTTTGTAAGCCCCATATTTTAAGTAGCAAATCTGTTCGTTCAACAATCATCTCTAACCCGCAGATGCTCTATCTAGGGTTGATTTGTCTCGGATTTGGTGCGGCAGTTCCGTAATTGACTCGACAGCCGATATTGAACAAACTCGAACTGCACTCAAGAGGGACAATCTGCTGATCGAGGAGGGCGCTGCAACTGACATACTGGTCGTTATTAGTATCTCTTACCATACATTCGATCGGGCTAGCTCCCGATCGCGCCGACCAACTCTTCATACCTACGACTGCAATGATATGCTGCCAGTAGAAAGCAAATAGCGACACAGCAAACAGTACAGCAACTGCTAATCCTACTTTCAATTTCCAACTATTTAGGACGTTGCCCAAACTGTTTTTCACGTTTTCCACCCCATAAATTGAGCTTTCGGTAGTTATTTCTGGAGTTGTCAAGTTTGTTTGTGTTTGTTCTGCTGGAATTTCAGACATAATGTATCTCCTATGATTGCTGGGATTTGGCTAAGCTCGCAGTTGCCATCGCTATTGCAAACTTTATCAAATTTTAGCAAAACTAGCCTGTACCGACAACCGATTCGGGCAGCACCGCCGGGGAAGTATGTATATTCACCAAGTGCGAGCGCGATTTCTATGCCTTTTGAGGTATTGCCCAATTCGCGATCGGCTATTTTGCATTTGGCGCAATAGAATAGTTGGTGATGTTCTCGGAAAACGGATCAAGTGAATCAGCTTTTTTACGAACCGCAGAGATCGCAGAGGGCGCAGAGAAAGAAAAAAGAGAGAGATATTGACTTTGACCAATCATTTAGGGTTTCGATAGCAGTTCTAATAACTCAGCTTCCGACAGTAGTTCTATCCCCAAAGATTGAGCCTTTTCCAACTTAGAACCCGCATCTTCTCCCACAACCACATAATCTGTTTTAGCACTCACAGAACTTGTGACTTTACCGCCTGCTTTTTGAATCAAATCTTTAGCTTCATCTCGTTTCAAAGTGGGCAAAGTTCCCGTCAGCACAAAAGTTTTGCCTGCAAATTGTAAATTTGTGCTGGCTAAATTGGAATTTTTTACTTCTGACTGCAATTGCAAGCCTGCAGTTTTCAACCGTGCAATTAAACTTTGATTTGCCGGCACTCGAAACCACTGATAAACAGCTTGAGCAATTTCCGACCCGATGCCGTAAACCCCCTCAATCGATGCCGCCGATACCGCTGCTAACTCTTCCACATTGGCAAACCTTTCTGTCAGCAATTGAGCGTTGACTGTGCCGACGTGGCGGATACCCAAGCCGTAAAGTACCCGCGACCAAGGTTGATTTTTGGATTGGGCGATCGCGTTTACCAACTTTTCTGCTAACTTCTTACCCATGCGTTCCAAACTCATCAATCTTTCCGCTGTCAAATCGTACAAATCCGCCGCAGAATTCACCAGATTGCTATCAACCATCTGCTGCACCAGCTTTTCCCCAATACCGTTAATATCCAGAGCATCCCGGCTGCAAAAATGAATCAGCGAACCCCTCAAAATTGCTGGACAAGAGGTATTAATGCAGCGAGTAACGGCCTCCCCCTTTTCCCGAACTACAGGCTGTTCGCATTCGGGACAGCAACTAGGAATTTGAAAAAGTTGAGCATTTGGGGGGCGAAGTTCCGGCAAAACTCGCACAACTTCTGGTATAATTTCCCCAGCTTTTCTAACAATTACAGTATCGCCAATGTGGAGGTTCAGATCTGAAAGTCGATCGCTGTTGTGGAGAGAAGCCCGCGAAACCGTCGTCCCCGCCAACTGCACCGGTTTGAGTTCCGCTACAGGAGTCAGAGCCCCGGTTCTCCCTACTTGCACGGTGACAGCTTCTACTATTGTAGGGACTTCGGCGGCGGGATACTTCAGTGCGATCGCCCAACGCGGAAACCTCTGAGTAAAACCCAATTGTCGTTGCAGCAAAACCGAATTAATCTTAACAACAACACCATCAGTCATGTAAGGCAAATTTCGCCGTTCAGTATCCCAATATTCGTAATACTCCCGAACCTCATCCAAAGAATAGCAAATTTTGCGATTGGGATTTACCTTAAACCCCATTCTTCGCAACAATTCCAACGATTCCCACTGCGTTTTCTCCTCGTTCCCCTCATCTAAATGCAGAGTATAAGCAAAGAAATCCAAGCGTCGCTTATCCACAATTTTAGAATCCAACTGCCGCAGCGTACCCGCCGCAGCATTGCGAGGATTAGCAAACAATTGTTCCCCGGCTTTTTCCCGTTCCCGATTAATTTCCTCAAACACAGCTAAAGACAAAAAAGCTTCTCCCCGCACTTCCACAACAGGCGGCGGATTATCTAAATTGAGCTTTAAAGGAATCGATCGAATAGTCTTAACATTTTGAGTAATTTCCTCTCCCGCAATGCCGTCTCCCCGCGTCGCACCGCGAACTAAAACTCCATTTTCATAGGTTAACGCTAAAGCAGAACCGTCAATTTTTAACTCGCAAACATAGGAAACCCCCCCCAACCCCCCCTTGCTAAGGGGGGGAGTAATTTCCCTATTTTCCTTATTGCTAAGCCCAGGTGCATTTCCATCAACTCTCCCCCCTTGATAAGGGGGGGTTAGGGGGGGTGCATTTCCCTCTTGACCGGGGGTTAGGGGGGGCGCTACCTTTTGCCAGCGTTCCTGCCATTTAGCAAATTCCTCAAAATTAAAAGCATTTTCCAAACTGTAGAGAGGAATATTGTGCTTGACGCTAAAAAATTGAGTAGCAGGCTGTTCTCCGACCCGCTGAGTCGGACTTTCTGCAGTAATTAATTCCGGGTAATCTGATTCTAAGTCTTGCAACTGGCGATAAAGTCGATCGTACACCTCATCTGGCATGATCGGCGCATCGAGAACATAATAAGCATAGCTAGCTTGCTGTAGCTGCTGCCTCAACTGTTGAATTTGCTGCTGAATTTCTGCTGCCATATCAATTTAAGGTTTTCGATTTTCGCTGTTAAATTTTTGATTATAACTCTCCATTTTAGCTCAAAAAAAAGGAGCAAGCAACCTCTCTGGTGCCAGACCGATTTTAGATTTGAGATTAGCAATGTCAATTTGAGCTAAAAACAAAGATCCAGCAACTAGAAAATCAAAACTTATCCTAATTATCACGCTGCCCAAAAACGGATACTTAATTTCCGACAGGAGTCGCCAGTCGGCCAAAATTTTCGACTCTTGTTCAACCTCCCAGATTCATCTATGGAGTAAATTTCAAATCCTGCGACTGATTGAAAGCCGAACGTTGCGCCAAACATATGACACAGAATTCTCAATTTTAAAATCCACTTACTCGCCTTTATAGCTGCCTAATTTTGGGCGTAAATCATCACAAATTTAAGTCTGGAATGTCGTAAAATTTCTTGTTTTCCCCGGACATGGAAGGTTGAAGATTCTCACCATCTTTTTCGCCGTTTAAGTTGCTATTGGCGCGGGATTTGGTGAATTCTTGAGCGTTCGGCTTGGTGAAAGCGAGCGGTTCAGCGTGTTCTACCTGAAATACGTTGGCGTAGAGGTTGGCAATAATCTGTTTGCCTCCCTGGGTCAATTCCAAGTAGTTCAAAGCTGCTGGAATGTAGGGAAAAACTCCATTCCAATAAAACTTGGCGTAATTTTGCCGCAAATCTCCCGGAGACTTGTAGCCCAATATTTTATTAGTGCCGACTTCCTCAAATTCGTAGAACAGGGCACTTATTTTTCGCAGGTAATTGGGGTCGCTCAACTGACCGATCAAATCGGCGGCCCTAGCGAGTCCAGAATAATTGTTTCTGTCTTGATGAGTTTCGCTAGCAGGAACTGGGAAGCGCGTCAATTCAATATTGCGCTTGATTTGTTCGGCATCAATTAATGTGTGGCCGCCGAAGCGTTCGTCAATTACAAGTTTTCCTCGATCGACATGATAAGGAGTTAAACTGGCAGAAGTTGCCCCGATCGGCACAGAAACCATGCCCCCGTCAATACCCGTAGCGTAGAGTCCCACAGCTTCTTGGTCTTGGCGGCAAACACCTTTGACGTAGCCGATATCGTGGCACAGCAGCGATATCAGGTAGTGCAGCCAATCTTCCGGCGACACTCCCCCTTCGCGAATATGCTTGCCCCGGAGAATCTCTTGTCCCACCAAAGCCACGAGCATTGTGTGTTCCACATTGTGGTACAGAGCATCGCAGTTAGCGATATTTTCCAGAGCCATAGTCCCTGCCCAGGCGATAATTTCAGGGTAGTCAGGCTTGTACTTGCCGTAGGTGCGACGGTAGCCGGCCTGCAACTCTTGCACAAAAGCGTCAATCAGGATAGCAGTTGCATTGAACATCATAAATTCTCTCACTCAGGCTGTAGTTACAAACTCGATCAAAAATATCTTGGATAGCTGAAAAAATAATCAATGGGCCTTCCAGTAGGTTTGACCCCTGGGCGTTGAATTTTAAATTTCAGCTAGCCTTGTCAAATCAGAAAATTACTTTTAGGCTATGCTTCCCACGATAACCTAATTTCCGAAGCAACCGATCGATTTTTCGGTATTAAATGTTGACGAAACAATTTACCTCGTTTCACCGACTAATTATTAGAAGTCCTAGGTGTGAAAGTTATGAACTGTCTGTTTTCGAGCCTCTCCACTGCTGCCCTTCGCGCTCGGCGGTCGATCGCCCCAAAATACCTAGGATTGTTTGCATTCACTGCTGTTTGCACTGCAGCACCGGCAATGGGTGCCGAGCGAATTTACGTAACTTACGGGCCGCTAGAAGAATCAGTTCCCATCGAATCCCTGGCACTCTTCGCCCAAGAAGGCAAAATAGACTCGAACTTGGACGGCTTCGCTCAATACATCAAAGAATCTCAGCTAGCTGAGATTCGCAGCGCCCTGCAAGCGAAAGCAGAAATCAGCCAGGTGACGATCGCCCAATTTCTCTACACGCCTCAAGGAGAAGTGCTGCTGAAACGCTTGGGCCGAGTCATTCAAACCAAAGCTCGGCAGCCTGGATTTTATGCCATCCGAGCCGCCCTGATTTTAGCAGCCTCAGATCCAGAAGGCCTGACAATTCTCAACGTGCTGCGGAAATTCCCCACTTATGGCATCAGGATTGACATCGCCCGCGCCTTGGGTATCGCCAACGAGCTGACATCGCTGATCAACCGTTCCAATCAGACGATCGCCGGAGTCGCCCAGTTGTCCGAAGCACAAGCAGCCTCAGACCCCGCCATACCGCCCGCCGAAATGCTGCAGCCCCAGCTACCGGGCCCCTATACTTGGAAAAAATCATCGGTAACTGTGACGAGTCCAAATCGCCCTCGCACGTTTGATATGGACATTTACCTGCCGCAGGGCAGCCCCCAACCGGCTCCAGTAGTAGTAATTTCCCACGGTTTAGGTTCCGATCGCATTTCCTTTCAATATTTAGCAAAACACCTAGCCTCCTACGGCTTTGCCGTCGCCGTCCCCGAGCACCCCGGCAGCAACGCCCAACAAATCCAAGACTTAGTAACAGGCAGAGCCAATCAATTAGCAGAACCAGGAGAATTTGTCAACCGCCCCCTCGACATCAAAGACCTGCTCGATTATTTAACCAAACTTTCCATAACCGATCCGGCCTACCAAGGGCAGCTCGACTTGCAGCGAGTCGGCGTCATCGGCCAGTCTTTCGGGGGCTATACCGCTTTAGCATTAGCCGGGGCAGGGATTAATTTTGCACAGCTAGACAAAGACTGCGGACTCGAAAACGAAACTTGGAACCTCTCCCTACTGTTGCAGTGCCGCGCGCGTGGACTAGATCGCAACCAGTACAATTTCGACGACCCGCGCATCAAAGCTGCGATCGCCATCAACCCCATCGTCAGCAGCATTCTCGGAGAAACAAACCTCAGCAAAATCCAAATCCCAGTCATGGTAATAGCAGGCAGCGCCGATACTGTTGCCCCCGCTTTCCTCGAACAAATTCAACCGTTCACATGGCTGACATCGCTCAACAAATATCTGGTATTGATGATAAACGGGACTCACTTCTCAACGATCGAGGAATCCCCTCAAAGCCTCTTTCTGCCACCACCACAGGCGATCGGGCCCGAACCAGCTTTAGCCCGCCGCTACCTCAGCGGACTCAGCCTAGCTTTCATGGAAAGCTATTTGAACAACAAATCCAATTTCCGCCCGTATTTGGAGCCATCCTACGCTTTAAGCATCTCCCGAGACACTCTCGGACTGAGAATTTTGCGATCGCTCACCCCGCAACAACTCCAGCGGTTCAGGCTTTCTCCACCTCCTCGCATCCCAGTCTCTCCACCTGTCCTCGCTCCTGTTCCTCTACCTTCTCCACCTCCCATAGCTCCCGTTCGTTAGGCTTGAGGTGCGCCGAAGATCACGCTGGCATATCTTTTCGCGCCGGGACGATCGCCCCTGTCTCTCCTTTCATCAGCTTTCCTAATCGCAGTCATCAGTTTAACTGTCGCTCAACCCCTTTACAAACCTTAACAACACCGTTAATAATATAAACATCATCCGAACATTGACAACCAAATACAGCAATCATAAAACCATGACAACAACCTTACAGCAGCGCGAAAGCGCCAATGTCTGGGAACGCTTTTGTGAGTGGGTAACATCAACCGACAACCGCATTTATGTAGGTTGGTTCGGCGTCTTGATGATTCCTACCTTGCTCAGCGCCACCATTTGCTACATCATCGCCTTCATCGCTGCCCCTCCAGTGGACATCGACGGCATCCGCGAACCAGTAGCAGGTTCCTTGATGTACGGTAACAACATCATCACAGG
>JACJNV010000317.1 GCA_014695175.1 Microcoleus sp. FACHB-DQ6
ATTTCCGGGGCGCAGTGGAAATCTGAAAGTGTTTCTCAAATGTTACAACTGCGTTGTGCTTACTTGAATGGTGAATTTGCAGTTTAATGTTTTTGCAAAATCGGGATGCTCCCTTTTAATGCTAGTTGGAGGTGATGACAATAATTATGTAAATACTCCCTATATTCAAGTTCCAGTCGGCAAGAAAGTCTTAGTAGAAGATACGCTATGGCGCTATCTAGCTACTAAATCGTAAAATGTTTTGATGATCGAGGTATCTAAATGAGTGTCAAGTCGGAAATTGAAGAATTCCAATCCATGATTAACCGAATAGTCGAATCTCTGGAAGAGGTGAGTAGCTCATCAGCAACTATTCCTGAGACAGCCGTCGATGAATTAAGCAACAAAATCTCAAGTTTATCAGATGGCTGTGAGGAGGTATCTAGCGAACTCAGAACAGCCATAGAAATGCTTGAAGGAATTAAATCCCGTTGGGGTTAAGGAGTAAAATATGGGGACACTCAGAGACGACATCGAACAATGGCGGAGTAAAGTCGCCCAACTACTAGAAGCGATGGATGAAGTTCGCGCTTGCGCCGATCGACTCTCTGAGTGTTATACTTCTGAGTTAGATTGGCAGTGTTCGGTGCTGCTAGAAATGTGCGAGGAAAGCTTAAGTCAAGTTGAACGTTTAAGAGAGGAATTGGGAGAGATACAAAGCCGGTGGGGTTTTGGTACAATGGGGAATCAAAGTTTTTTAACTTCAATCATTTCTCCAACAACTAAATTGGCTAATACGACTGTTAATGATACTTGTATTCAAGATGCGATCGCCAAAAGCGAGATTTTTTTGACAACGGCTATTGCATCAGGTGTACCCTCATGGCTAGCCCTCGAACTCGCTAACCTTCCGGGTGATTCTTGGATGTTATATGAAAATCCCAACGCTACAGAAAGACTCACTGATTTAACCCAAAATCCTGCCAGTGACTATTATCAAAAAAAACCGAATACGCAACTACAAGGCGATCAAGGGGAATTAGCCTTATTAAAAATGCTGTTAGATTCTGATGATACAGAGAATCTTCTATCAAGTTTACAAATCAAACCTAAACTTAATTTTCCCAATGGCAAAGACTACTGTAAACCCGATTTTTATCTAACATCTCACCGTTTAATTTGTGATGCCAAAGCTTATAAACCTAGTTCCATTAATAGTATTAAGGCAGCAGCCAAGAAATATGTTAACTATCTTCAGAAAAATGGAGGAGGTGAAGTCAAATTTTATGTACCTAGAGATACTTATGCTAAATGTCAGCACCAAATAAATCGACTTCAATCTCAAGAAAACGGGGTCAATGTTACCATCCATCCTATGACCAGTGATTATGAACATATACTTTGGAAAAAAGAATTAATTTATACTTATCTTAAGTCTTTGCTAAAAGTCCAAGTAACTCCTTGAGCAGAGAAAAGAACCAAAAATGGTGCATAACGGGACTAACCAAACCCCTGAGCAAAATTCGGTTAATTGTGGCAGTATTGATGAATCAGAAAGAGCTTTTGGTGAAACCGAAAGAGCGATTGCTGAATTTCTGGAAAGAGAGGGAAAGAATGTTAAAGCCTTGGTGGAAAAAACCGATGGAGGTAGAAATCCCGATGCTGAGGTAGATGGAAGACGCACTGAATTTAAAAGTCTAGATGCCGGTGCTACAAGCGCGACAGTAAAAAATCAGATCAACAACTCGATTAGACGAGGCGGACAGGCTAGGGATATAATTATAGATGCTAGGGTGTCTGGGTTGATAGAGGCTGAGGCTGAACGAGGTTTGCAGAGGGCGAAAAATATTACACGCGGAAAAATTGATAGCGTCCGAATTATTGGCGATAGCTATGACATCACTTTTACTGAGTTTCAATAAAGGAGGTTTTTATGTCTCGCACACTAGATATTTTTGTAGACTTTCCGCAGGACATCGAACATTTAATCAAAGAATTAGAGTTGATATTTGCTCTAAAATTCGAGCTTATTTCTGATGGTACTGACAACTGGTATGAGTTTCGGAACTCAACAATCACTCTTACTGTAGGAAAGCATGATTTTGAAAACGATCGAGATATCAAATTTGAAGAATACCCTTATAACCTATCAATCAGAGCGCTGAACATCTCGAATGAACTTGATAGAAAAAAATGGCGATATGAGTTTGCTAGTTATGTTCTCCACAAGTTGAAAACTACCGAAAGGTATCGTTTAATGCTGGTGGATGACTTACAAGTGAAGTTAGAGGAGTTTGCGCCATTGGTGAAGGTTTGATCGAACATCATACAGGCCAGTTCTGAAACCGATTTGTAAAAACGAGGAAATGACTATGGTCACTGCTACTGCCGCACAGAAGCATTTTACTCTAGAAGAGTTCATGGCTCATCCCCCCGACCAGATGGAATGGGTGGACGGACAACTCGTGGAGAAAAATGGAGCCACGCTCAAGCATGGTAAAATTCAATCAAGCCTGGGTAGTGCTTGGGCTAATTATATGATTTCCAGCAAACAAGGAGGAGAAGTTTATATTTCACCACCTTGCCGCACTAAGCAACAAATTCGCCGTCCCGATGTCGCTTATCTCACACCCGAATTAGTTGCACAGTTTGGCAATCTGGCCACTTTACCCCAAAGTTTCCCTTTACTTGCCGAAATAGTTTCACCCACCGATATCGCTGAAGATGTATTTCTCAAAGCACAGGAATATTTAGAATCTAGCTGTCAGGAAGTCTGGTTAGTTTTTCCCGAAAGTCATTTAGTATTTGTGATGACTCAAAATCAAATATTGACATTTAGATCCGGCGATACCGCCAGCAGCCAACAAATCCTGGTCGGTTTTAGCATCGAGGTCGATCGATTGCTAGCTTAAACTAAATTCTACAACCTTTCATTTAGCAGCACGCCACACAAAACTCTCCTCTACCCGTTGCACCAGTTCTTAAATCAAATTGCTACAATATGTTTAAGACTCCCCCAGTCCGCGTTCGCGGACTTCGTTTGTAGAGCATCGAAATTCTCTTCGGTGGTATTGAATTAATATCCCACCCTTATCGGAGCAAACCGCCATGTCAGACGACTTTTCCTTAGACGAGCTTTTAAATAGAAGTTATTACGCCTTCAAAGACGCAGAAAACCAAGTGGGACAGTGCAATGTTTTAGTCATCGGCAAAACAGGTGTCGGCAAAAGTACCCTGATCAATTCCGTTTTTCGCCAACGCTTAGCAGAAACCGGAGTCGGCCGCCCCATCACTCAAGGCATCCGCCAATATACCAAACCGAATTGCCCAATTACAGTCTACGATACTCCCGGACTCGAACTCAACGCCGAACAAATTAAAGTTATTCAATTAAACGTTGCAAAACTGATTGAAGACCAAAGACTCCTGCACCCAAAAGAACACATTCACGTCATCTGGTACTGCATCAATCACAGCGCCAATAGAATAGAATCTGTGGAGGAAAGCTGGCTAAAAGAAATGGAAGTCAAAGAGGTACCAGTTCTTTTAGTGCTGACTCAGACGACATCTAAAAAGCCGGGCGAGTTTTTCAAGCAACTGGAACACATGAATTTGCCAGTCAGTCAAATCATCCCTGTAATGGCTGAGCCGGAAGAAATAGATGAGGATTATACAGTAAAATCTCACGGTTTAGACAAGTTGGTAGATGCAACTGTTCAACTGTTGCCGGAAGTAGCTAAAAAAGCTTTTATTAAAGAACAAATTGCCAATATTGCGCTCAAATCTGACATGGCATTTAAGTATCTAAGTGCTTATGTTGCAGGTTCTGCAATTGTCGGTGCGACTCCTGTACCGTTTGCTGATGCGCCGATTTTGATGACGATGCAAACGGCAATGATTGCTAATATTACTGTGATTTTTGGAATGCCCTTTGACAAAGGGTTTATTTCGGCGATGCTGTCTGCTATTAGCGGCGCTGGCGGGGTTACTGCTATCGGCAGAAGTATTGTTACTAATTTGATTAAAATGATTCCTGGTGCGGGTACTGTTGTGGGCGGTGCTATCTCCGGTGCAACGGCAGCAACTCTCACGCTTGCCCTCGGTTTGGCTTACATTGAAGTGCTTAAAGCTTACATGAAAGCTCAAATTAATGGGGAACAACTTTCTTTGCAGCAGTTAACCAAGATGTTTGTGGATTTTTATAAGGATTATGCTAGTTCTGGGCGTAAAACTTTGAAGGATGAGCAACAGAATCAACCTAAACCTCCCAATCAAATTAATATTGAGTAAATTGGGCATGGGGCATAGGGCATGGGGCATAGGGCATGGGGCATAGGGCATAGGTTATTTGTTAGTTCCAATTCCCAATTCCCAATTACCAATTCCCAATTACCCATTACCCATTGATTGCTACAATATGAGTGAATGCTGCAAAAGAGAGTAAATGGCTATGGTAATGGCTGCCGTTTTATCAGAAAATGTTTCTCTAGAAGACTTTATGGCTAATCCCCGCGACGATATGGAATGGGTGGACGGGCAAATCGCGGAGAAAAATGGCATGACAGTAAAACACAGTCGAATCCAATCTAGACTAGATCGTTCTTGGGGAAATTACAAAGATTCTAGCGGACAGGGAGGCGAAGTTTATGTGGAAGTTCCTTGTGGTACTGACAGGCGAGTGCGCCGTCCTGATGTAGCTTATCTGACTCCTGAACTTGTTGCTCAATATGGCGATGTTCCTACTTTGCCTCAAAGTCCGCCGTTAATTGCTGAAATAGTTTCTCCTACTGATAGTGCGGAAGAGATTTTTATTAAAGCACAAGAGTATTTAGATTCGGGTTGTCTGGAAGTTTGGATAGTTTTTCCAGAAAGTCGCTGGATATTGATCGTGACTCAAACTCAAAAGTTAACCTTTAATCAGGGTTCTACCGTCAGCACTCAGTTAGTGCTGGTGGGTTTTAGTGTTGCTGTTGAGGAGTTGTTGGCTTGAAGGCAAAAAAATAATTAGGTATAAGTGCTTTGTGGCACAGTTCGGCCGTGAGGCTTGTAATAATTTGTGAAAAAGTCATTGACAAAATGCCGCTCGCTCATCCCAGCCATTTAATAAAAAAAATTATCAATAAAAAATGCAGTTGTAAAATTGCACAAAAGCGCAAACAGCGGTAAAATACTGAGTGCTTTGTTTCCAAATCTAGCGTAAATTCCAATTGGGGAATTAAAACCAATAATTGAAATATGTCTAAGACTTACACTGTTGAATTGATCCACCAAGGCTCTACCTATACCCTAGAAGTACCCGAAGATAAACAAATTCTCCGCGCCGCCAACGCCGCAGGCATTGAGTTGCCGAGTTCATGCAATGCGGGGGTTTGTACTACTTGCGCTGCTAAAATTATTGAGGGTCAAGTCGATCAAGTTGATGGCATGGGCGTTAGTCCCGAACTTCAGGCAGAAGGTTATGTGTTGCTGTGCGTTGCTTATCCCCGATCGAACTTGAAGATAGAAACCGAAAAAGAAGACATTGTGTACGATCGCCAATTCGGTAAATCCTAGGACTAAGCTAAAATTGACCTAAGTACCGTTAGCGGTAAAACCACTATGGATCGCCCTATGACCACCCATTTCATTTCCGCAGAAGTTGACCTCCACGAGACTGCCGAGCAACTGCACTCGGCTATTGAAATTGAACTTCAAAAGTACGGCGAACCCCTGCGGTGGGCAGTCACAGACGTGGATGTCGATCGGCAAAAGGCTGTGGTAGAAGGCTACGTGCTCGTGGAAGCATCCCCCGCAACATCGTGAACCCCCGCCCTTTGACAGTGGTTTTGATAGTCCCCACAGGCGTTGGAGCCTCGATTGGTGGGTTTGCAGGAGATGCGCTGCCCGTGGCTAGGGCGATCGCCCAAATTTCAGACACCCTGATCACTCACCCCAACGTCCTCAACGGCGCTCAACTTTATTGGCCGATACCTAACGCTCTCTACGTTGAAGGTTACGCCCTTGACAAATTTGCTGCCGGATGCTGGGGCCTGCAACCGGTACATCAAAATCGCATCGGCTTAATCCTCGATGCCGGCATTGAACCAGACTTGCAGTTGCGCCACTTGCAAGCCGTTGATGCTGCTAGAGCTACATTGGGTTTGAATATAACCGATTGTGTTTTAACCGATCGCCCTCTGCAAGTAGAATTGCGTATTTCTCAATCAGGGGCATCCTGGGGAACCATGGGCAATCCCGACAGTTTATTGCGCGCTGCGGAAAAATTGATCAAACAAGCAAGAGTAGAGGCGATCGCAGTTGTAGCCAGATTTCCCGACGATGAAGGCAGCCTCGCCCTCGAAAACTACCGCCGCGGCAAAGGAGTTGACCCCCTCGCCGGCGCGGAAGCTGTGATCAGCCACCTCGTCGTCAGGACGTTTAAAATCCCCTGCGCCCACGCCCCCGCGCTGTCTGCGCTTCCCCTCGATCCGCACCTGTCCCCGCGATCGGCTGCTGAGGAAATCGGCTATACTTTCCTACCTTGCGTACTTGCGGGCCTCAGCAAAGCTCCCCAATTGGTAGCGCCAGAAAGCCAGCAGCACAATCAATTATCAATTACCGCCGATCGAGTCGATGCGGTGGTGATACCCGCCACAGCCTGCGGCGGCAGTGCTATTCTGAGTTTGAGCGGGCGATCGTCCGTACAAATCATCGCTGTGGGCGACAACAAAACCCAGATGCAGGCGACTCCAGAAAAACTCGGAATCAAAGCTTTGCAGGTAAACTCATATTTAGAGGCGATCGGAGTTTTGGTCGCTTTGCGATCCGGCATCAGTCCAGCTTCCTTGGGTGCAGACATCTCCTCCCTGCGTTGTTTATCTGACTAAACTCAACAAATCTAAAATCTCAAACCTCAAATATCAAAGTGATTAAGTGGCAGAAAAACTTCCCCAAAATCCTGAAATTGAACCCTTGACGCGCACCCAAGTTTTAATAGCAATGGGCGTGACCGCAATTATGTTGCTGGCGGTAGCTAAATTGTGGTTGCTATTTGGATCGGTATCACTTTTGCCAGTCAAATTGATAGGAATCGACTTGCTCAAAGGATTGGCGCTCGGGCTGGCAATTACAGCCGGTAGTGCGATCGTTTATCACCTCTGGCCCGGTTATCGCCGGAGTGCAGACGTTTACTTGGAAGTAGTGCTCAAACCTTTGTTTTGGCCTGATTTAATTTGGCTGGGACTGCTGCCGGGACTTAGCGAAGAATTGCTATTTCGAGGCGTGATGCTGTCTGCTTTGGGATTGAATGTTACCAGTTTAGTTTTATCGAGTTTTTGTTTCGGCATTCTGCACTTGGGAGGCATGGATCAGTGGCCTTATGCTGTTTGGGCAACGGCTGTCGGATTGCTGTTGGGTTACAGCGTTTTAGCTACTGGGAATTTGTTAGTGCCTATTACGGCTCATATCTGTACCAATTTGATTTCGAGCTGTGTTTGGAAGTGGGAACACAATGCCGTGAAGCGGTAGATCGATCGCACTACAATATTGAGGTCGGGGCGGGTTCACCCGTATCTCTGCTTAATAACCAAAGTATTTTTAAACCCGCCCCCACCCAGCGACAAAATTTTATTAGGGTCACACTTACCGGACACGAGATTTGAAAACTTTGTTAAGGTAGTTTGTAGCTACTGGATCGGACAATGAATTGACCTTGACTGGGGTTGCGGCTGAAGATAAAAGCTCCTTCTTGAGTTTCGCCGCTTGACAAAAAATCAATTTGCTGCTCGCCGGATTCCAAGACTTCGCCGTTGACTCGCAATTCGGCAATAATTTGCACTGATTCTGCCGTTTCGCCGCCAGCGTTAGTTACTGTAAACGGCACGTAAAATTGCCCTTGAGTTTCGCGAATAGGCGTGTTGCGAGTGACAGAAATAATCGGAGGTTCGTGTTTTTTAGTCAGCCAGTTATAAAGTACGAGTCCGGTGAGGGTAAAAAGGATGAAGCAGGCGATCGCAAATGTCACCCATTCTGCAGGAGTTCTTTTTTGTTGCTGTTCGTTATTAGTTTCACTCATACTGCCAACCTCCCTGCGGCGCCGCCAATAGTCGCCGGCAATCCCAAGACTAACGTATAGCTCAACCAAATCGACCACGGGTCGTCAAAACTGAGTTTTTGGAAGAAAAACATCATAAATGCACAAGCCGCCAGCGACACTAAATACGCCATGACAGTTTCGCTGAGGGGACGCTGAAAAATCCCTTGCTGCTGCTGCCGTTTTGCTTGATAAGTAAAGCCTGCTACAAATACAATACCGTAGGAAATTAGCAGCGAAGCGGCGATAATTCCTAATTGCCAAGGCGGCGAAATCGCTGCCGCTAGCATGGGAATTTCGTCAGTTGGGGCGATGTTGAAAGCAATGATCATCGCGCCGATTAAAGTAGCGCCGATATCTGCTACAGTTGGATTAATGGTAGGTTCGTTGTCGCTGTCTGAACTTTGATAGCGATCGCCACTTAAGAAACCGTTTGCCAGGGCTACTCCCAATGCAAACGGCAGGCCTTCAAAGATGATTTTCCCCAAAGTTTCTTGCAGCGGAGTCTCCGGCGTAATTTCCCTGAGCAAAAACAGGATCAAAGCGGCGCAGACAATGCCGATGGCGATTGCTTCTACGGTATCGATTGCAGCATCTCGCCAGCGGATGTCCTTAGTTTTGCGAAAACCTTCAGTGCGAGTCAGCAAGAAAACGACGATAAAAGTAGTTGCGATCGCGATCGACATTTCCGCTGGTTTAGTATACGAACCGATCCACCAAACCTCCATCGTATAAAGCAGGGGAATACCGAACAAAAAGCCGCCAGATGCACCTCGAATGATGTCGTTTAGTTCATTTGACCACTGATTTTTGCGTCTTTTTGATTTGTTCATGTTTCAGCTAAAAGGCGAATTGAAAAATTGAAAAATTCTGGCTATCGATTATTTGACATATTTCAAGTGTTATGATATATAGCATATCCACTCAAATTGACGCATAAGCTCTTAAAAATTCCTCTCTCTAGATTTCCGCCTAAGTACAAATTGTTCTCAGTGTCCGTAATGTTATTTGATCGTGGTTAGGCATTACCAGCGGAGTCTCAGTGCCCTCCTGATTTTATCGCACTATGACAATATGTTACCGTTCTCTAATAATCCGAAAACCGAAAAACTGAAACGTTCTGATTACTCATCTTTTAGGAGTATCGACAGGAAACTTAGACATTAAATAGCCACCTCTGCCTCTAGGAAAAAATTCTCGACAGCGGATGATTCATCTTCCATGATCTCTTTGCCAAATATCTCGATGTAGCAGCGAATAACTGACTTGACATCAGCTAATGCTTCCTCATAGGTGTCACCTTCTTCACCCACTACAGCACCTTTGATGCCAAGGGGATAGGTTACATAACCGTCGGGTTGTTTTTCAATGATGATTCAAAATTGTTTCATCTTCGGCTTTTTATTTTTCCCCTAACTTAATTCACCACAGCCGCGCATAAGCATAAAAATAAAGGCATGAGTGGCCAACAGCAACCTCATCCGATATACTCCCTAAACTCTTCTAGCGGTTCGTCAAAATCAACGGACATCCCAACCCTTCCTTTAGCATTTCCTGCTTGCCGATTAGGTTTAGCTTGTTTGGGAATTATTACCAATTTTACAACAGGCTGGTTATCTTGAGTAATCGCAACTTCTTCGCCTCTCAGTGCCGCTTCGATTAATTACAAAAGCTTTTATTTAGTCTTAATAAGGTCTACTTGATACATAATTCGTGCCTCCTTACTATCAAATGCCAACATCACCATTCTATCTCAATTAAACAAATCCTCTTCGTCCAAATCAACAGACTGCAACTCCATATCAACAGACTGCAACTGAGCCGGAGTAGCAGGAATCGCTGCAATTATTGCATCAATTACCTTCGCCACCGGAATAATCTCCATCCCCAAATCAGGTACGGGTTGATTCTTAGGAATAATCGCCCTTTTGAAACCCAATTTCGCCGCTTCCCTCAGCCGCAACTCTAATTGGGAAACCGGCCGCACCTGTCCTCCCAAACCCACTTCCCCAAGCAAAACAGTGCGTGCATCAACCACCCGATCGCGAAAACTGGCCACAACGGCGATCGCAACTGCCAAATCCGCCGCCGGTTCGTCCACCTTCAACCCGCCCACCGTCGCCAAAATCACATCTAATTTAGATAAAGGAATCCCCACCCTTTTCTCCAAAACAGCTAAAATTTGCTGCAATCTAGCATTGTCCACACCAGTAGTAGTGCGACGCGGCGAACCGAAACTTGCAGGGCTAACTAACGCCTGAATTTCCACTAAAATCGGTCGAGTTCCTTCGCAAGTAACAGTCGTCGAAGTACCGGGAGAAAATTCATCTCTATTCCCTAAAAACAACTCGGACGGATTATCTACTTCTCGCAAACCGTGGGCTACCATTTCAAAAACGCCGATTTCGTGAGTCGCGCCAAAACGGTTTTTCATCGATCGCAAAAGTCGGTGAGAAGCAAAGCGATCGCCCTCAAAATACAGTACAGTATCTACCAAATGTTCCAAAACCCTCGGCCCCGCCAAAGCTCCATCTTTCGTAACGTGACCGACAATAAATAAAGTAATATTTTCCCTTTTCGCAACCTGCATCAAAGCAGACGTACATTCCCGCACCTGAGCCACCGAACCCGGCGCCGATGTTAAACTAGCAAAATAAATAGTTTGGATGCTGTCAATCACCGCCACATTCGGTTTCAGCGCTTCCAACTCCCGCAAAACAACTTCTAAATCCGTCTCTGGAAGCAAATAGAAATTCTCTGCTGAATTGTCCTCCGAATCCTTTTTAGCTTCCCCGTTGCTGCCAGATTTATGCCCGCCGTTGCTTGACAACTCAACCGGATTAGCCACGCCCAAACGCTGCGATCGCAACTTCACCTGCTGGCCGGACTCCTCCGCACTTACATACAGTATCCGATCCTTGCGGGCCAACATATTCGCCACCTGCAACAGCAGCGTCGATTTCCCGATTCCCGGTTCCCCGCCAATCAACACCAGCGATCCGGGAACAATCCCGCCTCCCAAAACTCGATCGAGCTCCCCGTAACCAGAAGGCCAGCGAGACTGAGTTTGGTCGGCAATCTGCGATAATCTGAAAGATACCCTGGCTTGACCCTTCGACTTATCAGGGGGCGAATCGCCCACTGTCTTAGTTGTCACCCCTGTTAAACCAGCCCGCGACACAGCAGCAGTAGGTTGTTCTAACTGCTCGTCAAAAGAATCCCACTTCTGACAGCTAGGACACCTGCCAAAATATTGTGGTGAATCATAGCCGCATTCCCGACAAATATATTGTATTCGAGGCTTAGGCATTGTTTTATGATAAATAGTCACCCTTAAAATTTGGAAAAGTCTGAGTTAAAGCAATTATCAAGCTTTCAGACCGATCGCCGCCCATGATTCAATTTGTGTCCTCTATGATAGGGTACAAAAAATTAACATTATCTGAAATGTAACTTAAGGAGTGCTCGGTAACTTGGAAAACCATAAAGAAAAAATTCTGGTAGTCGATGACGAAGCCAGTATCCGCCGCATTCTGGAGACTCGCCTTTCCATGATTGGCTACGATGTCGTCACCGCTGCTGACGGCGAAGAAGCTCTCGAAACATTTCGCAACACCGAACCCGACTTAGTGGTTTTGGACGTGATGATGCCGAAGCTAGACGGTTACGGCGTCTGTCAGGAGTTGCGAAAGGAATCCGACGTGCCCATCATCATGCTAACTGCTTTGGGAGACGTAGCCGATCGCATCACCGGTTTAGAATTGGGCGCCGACGATTACGTCGTCAAACCTTTCTCTCCCAAAGAACTCGAAGCCCGCATCCGTTCGGTACTGCGGAGGGTTGACAAAAACGGCGCCTCGGGCATTCCTAGTTCCGGAGTCATCCACGTCACCAATATTAGGATTGACACCAACAAGCGCCAAGTTTACAAAGGCGACGAACGAATTCGGCTCACGGGGATGGAATTCAGCCTGTTAGAACTGCTTGTCAGCCGTTCTGGAGAGCCTTTTTCGCGATCGGAAATTTTGCAGGAAGTCTGGGGATACACGCCCGAACGCCACGTAGACACCCGCGTAGTGGACGTTCATATCTCGCGGCTTAGGGCAAAGTTGGAAGACGACCCCAGCAATCCCGAATTAATTCTCACCGCCCGCGGCACCGGCTATCTCTTCCAGCGAATTGTCGAAATTGGAGAAGTAGGATAAAGTCAGTTGGCAGTTGGCAGTTGGCAGTTGGCATTAGTTAAATTACCGACTACCAATTACCAATTACCAATTACCAATGACTAATAACTAATGACTAAATCTGATCCCAATAAAGTTTTGCGGCAATTGCCCTTAGTTGCAGGAGGGTTAGCAGGTACGCTGCTAATGGTGAACCGCTTGCTGACAGAGCAACTCACAGATTCTCAAGCTCGGTCGGACGCTTTGGGAGTAATTATCAGCGCTCTGCTGATTTTAACAGGTTTGCTGTGGCAGCAGGTGCAAGCGCGATCGCCCGATTCGGTAAAACTTATCGGCGAAGAAGGTTTTGAATTTGCGCCGGATTTGCCTGAGGCGGTGAAAATAGAATTAGCCTGGGCGTCCCGTTTGCTGTTGACAAATACTGCCACAAGGTCGATCGTAATTGTGTATCAGGGAAAAGTTTTATTGCGCCGCGGTATTTTAGGCATCAATCCCGAAGTCAAACCAGGGCCGATTTTGCAGCGAGTGCTCGACAAAAACAAACCAATTTATTTAGTAAATCTCAATATTTATCCCGGGCGAATTGAATTTGACTATTTGCCAGAAAATACTCAAGGAGTTATCTGTCAACCTATCGGCAGCCAAGGCGTTTTAATCTTAGGTGCTAACGCGCCCCGCAGCTACACAAAACAAGATGAAAACTGGGTTGAAGGCATTGCCGACAAACTAGAAAATACCATCAATCAATTTTAGATTTTAGATTTTAGATTTTAGATTTTAGATTGTGGATTTTAGATTGTGGATTGCACAATGCCAGCTCTGTCAAGGTGCGATCGTCTTCGAGGGCTGCGCTAACGAGGGATTTTCCTCATTCTAGGTGTTGGCTATCGGCAATAAACAAGATTTATTACCGATATCTTTTGAAAAGAAAAAGAGCTAGCGCTCCCCCCAACAAAATTTGCAGGGTTTGAGGGTCTTCTTCACCACTCCTGAGCGGGCTGCGTGTACAGGGCGCATCTTAGTCCTCAACAACGCTCTCCGGGTGCGCTAGGCGCACCTTACTAGCTCAAAACTCAAAACTACTACCGAGCCCAATCAGTACCGCGCCACAGGGTAAAAAACAAAACACTAGAAATCAGCGCGCCCAGCAGCCACTTAATAGCATTTTTAAATAACCCCAAGCGCTGACTAGACTGAACCGCAGCGCTTTGCGTCTGTAACCGTTCCTTAGCCGGAGTAATTCTCGAAAGAATTTGCTCTTTCAATTGCTGTGGGTTTTGCGTATCCGCTGGTACCCCCAAACGGGTAAGTTCCCCCGCCAAATTCCTTAAATCTTCAGGAGTACCCTTATTCAGCCGTTCTTCCACCTGCTGCAACTGAGCTAATTGTTGCTTTGCTTGAGTAGTAATTTGCTGGTTATTTTGGTTGTTGACGTAGATAGCGCCAAAAATTCCCAAAGGTAGCATCAACAGAAAAAGCAGGGCCAGCAGCAGACACACCCAAGACAAAACCTTCAAAAACAAGTCTTCCAAACCTCTGCGGTCGTACCCTTCTCCAAAAAATATCAGCGCCATTGCCAGTAAAGGAACTGGCACCCGTTCCACTACAGCCCCAATCGTTTGCAATTCCCAGAGGCGATTGCCAAAATTTGCTGGTATAAGAACTGCAATCGCAT
>JACJNV010000318.1 GCA_014695175.1 Microcoleus sp. FACHB-DQ6
CATGATGCGATAGTTGCACAAATTTTTGGGTGTTTTTACTCATTATTATCTCGGATGATTCACTTTTACCTCCTCAATCCGCGTATGTGCCAGTTGGGGGTGCGGAATGTGGGATACAATTGCGCCTCGATCGCGCCAAGCTTCGGCATTTTCTGGTTTGATGGCAATAGCTCGATCGTAAGCTGCCATTGCTTCCTCATAGCGCTTTAATTCAGACAAGACTATCCCCAGATGACGCCAAGCATCGTAGGAGTCTGGCTTAATAGCAATCGCTTTCTCATATGCTGCGATCGATTCTTCATGGCGCTGCAATTTGGCCAAAGATTCGCCTTTACCAAACCAAGCTTCGTAACACTCGGAATTAAGGGTAATTGCTGATTCGTAAGAGGCAATTGCTGCTTCGTGCTGCGACAGTTTGTCGAAAGCTGCGCCTCGGTTGTGCCACACTTCAAAATCCTGCGGTTTAAGGGCTATTGCTTTGTCGTAGGATTCGATCGATTCTTGATATCGCTGCATTTTGCCGAACACAGCGGCTCTATTGTACCAAACTTCGTATTTATCGGGCCGGATGCCGATCGCCCGATCGTAAGAATCAATAGCATCACTGTAGCGGAGCAGTCTCCACAGCATATTGCCTCGATTGTACCAAGTTTCATATCTCTTGGGATTGAGTTCAAGAGCGCGATCGTAAGAATCAACTGCTGCTGCGTGCTGCTGTACTTTGGCCAGCATCGCACCTCGGTTGTGCCAAATTTCGCTGTCAGTTGCTTTGATAGCGAGGGCGCGATCGTAACTGGCGATCGCTTCTTCGTAATGCTGCAATTGACCCAACAAAGCCGCTATACTGTGCCAACAACCGTATTTTCTAGCTTCGCTCAAACTTGCTCGCTCGTAACAGGCGATCGCCTCTTCGTACCTGTGCATTTTTCCCAGCAAGTACGCTTTATTATACCACACTTCGTAGTTATCTGGTTTAATCGATAGTGCTTGATCGTAACAGGCGAGTGCTTCTTCGGGGCGCTGCAATCTTATTAACACATTTCCGCGCCAATACCAAGCCTCATCCAAATTTTTATTCGCTAAAATAGCTTTTTCCAAGCAGCCTAATGCCTCATCATAATTTCCTTGAAAATAAAGCCCTTCGGCTTGCTTGATATAATCGTCAGCAATCAACTTTTCGTCGCTAGCCGGTGCCGTTTGCGAATTTTGGGAATTGTTTAAGGGCGGTTGAGGTGCTACTTTGAGAGCTTCTTTGGCAACAACTGCGGGAACTTGGGAAATTTCTTGAACAATTTGAGATTTTTTCTCGTCAACTTCTGTCCGCAAAACTTGCAGGTGCATGATAAATTGAGATTTGAGAGTCTCAATTTGCTCGACGGAAGATTTGGAAAGTTCAGTTTCTCTAGTTAAAAAATCTATCGATTGTTTAGCTGCACCCATTTGCGCTTCTAATTCAGCCCTCAACTTTTGAGTCAGTTGGCTAGAATTTATGAGTTCTGATTCCAATACACCAATGCCCTGTAATCGTTTATTGGCATCAGCAACCAAGTGTTTGATTATCAGCCGTCGCATCATCCAAAAAAAGGCAATTGTCACTGGTGGAAATACAGTACCAAGAATTAGTAAAATATTGAGCAAAGTTATGGTACTATTAAAACCGTATCCAGATTCAGAACTGCCACTAGACGGGGAGATAAAAGCGACAACCTCGCGAACTTGAGGATTGCTTTCAACCCCGGTTTCGATTAATTTAGCCAGCCAGGTTTCTTGTAAAGATTTTGTTAGTTCATCGCCGGATGCAGCAGGAGTATTCGCCTTGGTTTTTGCACTAGCAGATAAATCGGGTTGAGCGGCCGCTACCAGCAAACCAGTCGGCGATTTTACAGCAATTCGTGGGGAAAATTGTTCGTGGGCGATCGTCTCAGGCTCGCTAATTGACTCAGCCCGACGGGATAGGGTAGTATTTAGGAAAAATTGTTCGTGAGCGATCGTCTCAGGCTCGCTAATTGACTCAGCCCGACGGGATAGGGTAGTATTTGGGGAAAATTGTTCGTGGGCGATCGTCTCGGGCTCGCTAATTGACTCAGCCCGACGCGATTCAGTATTATTTACCCCATCAACAAAGTTGCTAGCCTGCGGTGTCTCAGGAGAAATAGGATGTGCAGCAGGATTGGCGCTAGTATTAGCAGTTAAATTGTGGGATGCGAGGGCAGCCAGAGTCAGGAGAGCTACATTTGAGACGCGCATAAACGTCAACTCATTTAGGAGAAATTAGTGCTTGGTTGTCAGCGATCGGGCGATCGACCTCATACTCTCAGCAGTTAAAATAGCTGAGATGAGGAATGCTGACTTACTATCTCCAAAATACGCGCGGAGTCTGACTTTTCAGGAAAAGTGCCAGTAATTCTGGCTGTGTAACTTTGGTGAAAGAATATATTCTCGCGCCTCATGCGGTTGGATAACTCTCGGAATCATGATTAGGCTGGTAGGGGTGGCTTCACCAATCTGCACAATTAGCCAACTATCCGGGTGAACCCGCCCCAACCGACCCGATTTTCCACTCTAAACCCCAGCTAAAACCGCTTCCGGCTGCTGATGTTCAACCGCCACTTCTTCTAAATCAGCGCCGAAAATTTCACAGCTATTATTCGGACTTTCAATCAGCTTAATCTTGTGCAACTCTGCGCCCAATTCCCGAACGGGCGATCGCAATAATTGCCCGATCCGAACAGCAATATTCTCCGCAGTCGGCACAACGTTCTCAAAATAAGCAATATCCTTATTTAAAAAAGTGTGATCGAAAGGTTCAACAACATAATCGTCAACGGCTTTTTGCAAAGCTCCCAAATCAGCAATCATGCCAGTCCGCGCATCAATTTCCCCTTTAACAGTCACCTCTAAATGATAATTGTGACCGTGACCGTTGGGACGAGCACATTTGCCGTAAATTTCCGAGTTTTCTTCAAAGCTCAAATCGGGACGAGCCAACCGATGGGCCGCGCTAAAATGAGTGGACAAAGTTAGATAAGCTTCCATTCCGTTTCCTAAATATTCAGCCCAAAGTTCGGGATGTTCAAACAATTGAATTTTGCTCACAGGTAAATGAGGGGCTAGCCGCAGCCAAATTTGCCGTGCTATGTTTTCGGTAGTTGGCAGAGTCTGCTCAAATTCCGGCCACGCTTCGTTGAGAAAGGAAAAATCGAGATCCTTGATAACTTCCCGCTTGATGACGTGCTTGACATCAGACAGGTTGAGCACCATGCCGTACTCGTCGAGTTCGCCTATCATGGAAACGTAAAGGACGTAATTGTGTCCGTGTCCCGGTGCGCGGGCAGTTGGGCCAAACCGCTCAAAGTTCTCGGCTTCGCTTAACTCCGGCAGCCAGTACCGGTGACTCGCCGAAAACTGTGCCCGACGATTGATGATGCACTGCATAAAAGTCAAGTAGGGTAAGCTTGTTAAGTTCTGTAAAGGACTCGCTTCTTAAGGATAAACTAATTTTTGCTGGAATTTTTCGATTATTTGAGGGTGCTGTAAATGAATTTCTACCAATTTTCCAAATATTGGCAACAAGTCGCTCGATCGCGCCGCAGGGCCCTTTTTACGCCACAACACAGATATCCGGCAGAAAATACCGCTACAAAACCGTTTTTCGCCACCAGTTACTAACCCATCAGTTACCAGCCTTTGAGAAAGTGCGTGAAGCGGATCTATCCCGTTCGCGAAGCGTTCCCGAAGGGTAGGGAATCGACCTTTTTTGCAACACAGGGCACTCCACCGTTCGAGTTTTTCGCCTAAGCTCTGCAATAGTTAGCCGTTTGCAGTTCAGTTGCGCTCAAAACTAATCACCAATTACCCATTACCCAATATTAATGAATTCGATTACTGCACCAGCCGATCGCTTTTTTGAACATTTCTGGGGTGCGATGACAACCCCGCTATTCTATATCGGGGACACTCATCTGTCCATCAGTGCGATCGTCAAACTGATCATCTTAGCTATATTTGCCTTGATTATAGCTAAGATTATCAGTGAAGGAATCAAGCGCAGCCTGCTAGTTCGGATGGGATTGGATCGCGGCAGTCGAGAAGCAATTTCCACCATCATTAGCTATATTTTAGCCACTATTGGCTGTATATTCGTCCTGCAAGGTTCCGGCATCAACCTCACTTCTCTCACCGTCTTAGCTGGGGTTGTCGGCATTGGTTTTGGCTTCGGCTTGCAGAATCTCGCCAGCAACTTTATCAGCGGTCTCACCCTGCTATTTGAACACCAAATTAGAGTCGGAGACTTTATTGAAATAGACAAGTTATTAGGAACAGTAGAAACAATTTCGATCCGCTCTACAATTATTAAAACAATTGACGGTCTATTTGTAATCATACCAAATATTAAGTTTGTCGAAACTAACATTATTAACTGGAGTTACAGAGACCCCAGATGTCGCCTCCACATCCCCGTCGGTGTTGCTTACGGATCAGATCCAGTAATAGTTACGGAAGCGCTGTTAATTGCGGCGCGGATGGAATCGAATGTCTTGTCCCATCCTTCTCCTAAAGTATGGTTTCACGGTTTTGGAGATAACGCTTTAAATTTTGAACTTTTAGTTTGGATTGACCAGCCGCAGGAAAGCGATGCTATTAAAAGCGCGGTAAATTTTTTAATAGATTACGAGTTGCGCCACCGAAATATCGAAATTCCCTTTCCCCAGCGGGATTTGTGGCTGCGAAACCCGCAAGAGTTAACTCAACTTTTTCACAATAACAAAGACGATAATTCCAACGGAAAAAATTTTCCGCAGACGGCAAAACATTCAGCAGAGTTAAAATCTAATTCCACCGTTTCTGAACCTAAAAATCCAGCGCCTAAATCCCCCAATAATTGGACGCTGCGAGATTTGTTGCGGCGAGTAACTTATTTTGAACAGTGTACGGATTTAGAACTGCGACAGTTAATTGAATACGGCTACCGACAACTGTTTCCAGCGGGACAGGTGGTATGTAAGGAAAATGACCCTGGCGATTCTTTTTATATTATTCTTTCAGGTACTGTAGAAGTTCTTTCTCAAAAAGCCGATCAGTATATTGCTACACTTCACGAGGGCGAGTTTTTTGGGGAAATATCTTTGCTGTTGGGTACTCCGAGAACGGCGACTGTTAAAACTAGCGAAGATGCAATTTTGTTTGTGGTGGAACGTCACGATTTGCAAAAACTTTTAAGAGAACAACCCAATTTAGCCGATCAGATTGCTCAAAAATTGTCGGAACGCCAGCAAGCTTTGAGAGATTTGGGATTGTTAGATGGCGACTCTCTGGAACAAACTCCTTTTATTAAAATTCGCAAGCGAATTCAAGTTCTTTTTGGAATTTGAAAGAAGGAAGAAGGAAGTTCGGCAACGGATTCTGTAACGGATGTAATATCATGTCCGGTCGATTAACCATGATATAATCAGGAGAAACACCACCCCCATCAAATAAAGAATGCCAAAACGAATTACGATCACACCTCATCTGAGTCCAGAAGAGCTACAAGCTCGTTTCCGTCAAGCTAAAACAACCACCCAGGCTCATCATTACCAGATTATTTGGCTGTTAGCCATTGGAAAAACCACCGCAGAAGTGATGGCAGTGACAGGTTATAGTCGGGGTTGGATTTATGAATTAGTGTGGGGATACAACGATTTAGGACCAGAA
>JACJNV010000319.1 GCA_014695175.1 Microcoleus sp. FACHB-DQ6
TAGATTTTTTCTACGGGATCGTGCCAAGCTACGGTTTAGCGATCGTAGCTCTGACGCTCGTGATTCGCTTTGCTCTTTATCCTCTCAACGCAGGCTCTCTTCGCAATATGCGGCGCATGAAAGTAGCGCAGCCGTTGATGAAAGAGCGAGTAGATCAAATTCAAAAACTCTATAAAGACAATCCTGCCAAACAGCAGGAGGAAATGAGCAAAGTATACAAAGAATTTGGCAATCCTCTAGCAGGATGCTTCCCTTTGGTGCTGCAAATGCCAGTGCTGTTTGCACTGTTTGCAACACTCAGGGGTTCGCCATTTTCTGACATAAATTACAGCGTCAACGTTCAAGTTTTGCCCAAAGAACAAATCGAAACTGTTCAACCGCAAGCTTTTGCTACACCGCCCCAAAATATTTACGTCACAGGTACTTTTCATGCTCCTGTTGTGGGCGTAATTCCAGGCGGTGACAAACTCGCAGTCGGCGACACAACAAAGATTAATTTTCAAACCCCAGAGGGCAAACCTCTCAAAGTTTTAGCTGCAGAAAATAAGAGCGAAATCGACTTTGAACCCGGCTGGAAAGTCATCAAAGGCGAAGAAGTAGTCAAGGTAGATGAACAGGGCAACATCACGGCATTAGCGCCCGGTGAAGCCACAGTTCAAGGCACAATCCCCGGATTGGCTAGTAACAAAGGATTCCTGTTTATTGAAGCTCTAGGCCGCGTTGGCGCGATCGACTCAGACGGTACACTCCACTGGGATATTTTGGTAATGATCCTGGGCTTCGGCATCAGTTTGTATATCAACCAAACCCTTTCAGGACAAGCACAAGGGCCAAACGACAACCCCCAACAGGCTACAGTCAACAAACTGACGCCAGTCATATTTTCGGGGATGTTTTTGTTCTTCCCACTGCCTGCTGGCGTGTTGATGTATATGCTGATTGCTAACATCTTCCAGACAGTTCAAGCGTTTATTTTGTCGCGAGAACCGCTGCCGGAAAACCTGCAAAAAATAGTAGACGAAGCAGAGGCGAAAACCAAAAAAGATCAGGGATTAGATGCCCTTCCCTTTGAGCCAAAGCGTGCCAAGAAAAAGGCTTGATTTTAACAACAATGAAAGACTCTCAAATGCAGCGCGGACAGGCATGGTTAGAAGAATTGCTACAACTGTCCGCAATTCCTTCAAAAGTGGTATGCGAACAACAAGAAGATTGCTATTGGATGACAATAGATGAAAGCAATCTGACTCGAGAACAAGTTGCAATCTTAGTCGGGCCAAACGGTAATGTAATAGATGCCATTCAGTACCTCTGCAACACGGTTCAGAATATAGGTCAGGAAGTAGAGGAGTCAATTCCTTATACAGTTGAACTAAATGGCTATCGCATCCGCCGCCAAGAGGAATTGCGATCGATGGCAGAGTACGCAGCAGATCAAGCGCGATCGACGGGAGTTGAATTTGAAATAAAATCGCTGTCTTCGGCAGAACGCCGTCAAGTCCACAGCTTTTTGAGCGAATGTGAGGATATAGAAACTTACAGTCAAGGACAAGAACCCGATCGGCGTTTGGTAGTGCGGCTGCGCTGACGCTAAAGAAGGAAGAAGGAAGAAGGAAGAAGGAAGAAGTTAAAAATTAACTATTCCTTTTGACCTTTGAATTCAAGAAGTAGGAAGGCAAAAGATTATGGAGACAATTTATATCCCTCATCTACTCACAAAAAGTGAGCGAAAAGAGGTCATTGATTTTGAAGAATTTATCCCCGATTTAGAAACTCTTACTCCGGTGCGGGGGCGACTACAAGTGAGTCACCAAGGGAATTATCTTGAGGTGAAGGCGAAAGCAGAAACAATTGTTACTCTCACCTGCCACAGATGCTTGAAACAATACAATCATCGTTTGGCACTCAACTCATCAGAACTAATCTGGCTCGAAGAAACAGCAAATCAAACAGATTCAAGTTCAGCAGAAATAGAAGTTGCTTTAGAAGATTTGGTGGAAAATTTGTCCCCAGGTGGCTATTTCTCTCCGGGCGATTGGGTGTACGAGCAAATGTGTTTGGAACTGCCGCACAAACAGATATGCGATACTGAATGTCCGGGAATTTCTTTAACTGATGATGCAAATACAGAAAGCTCCGAAACAGTCTCAGACAGTCGCTGGGCGTCTCTGGAAGCACTTAAACGGCAATTGCCTTAGTCAGTTGACTAATAACTAATGACTATTTTTAGCGACGAGTTTGAACTACTGCTGCGATCGCGCTACCCCCTAATTTACATTCCCACACGGGAAGAAGAGCGCGTAGAAGCGGCGATCGCCCAATGCGCCAAAAAACACGGTTCTCGCGCTGTCTACATCTGGGATTTTGTTGATGGCTACCAAGGCAATCCCAACGATACCGGTTTTGGCAAGCGCAATCCGCTGCAAGCTTTGGAATTTCTCGAAAAATTGCCCGCCTCCGCGCCGGCAATTTTTATTCTGCGAGACTTTCAGCGGTTTTTGGAAGATGTCTCGATTTCCCGCAAGCTGCGGAATTTGGCGAGACTCCTCAAATCAGTCCCCAAAAATATTGTCATCGTATCTCCTTTAATTTCCATCCCGGAAGACCTCAGCGAAGTGATGACTGTTTTGGAGTTTCCCCTGCCTGCGGCGGCGGAAATCAAAAATGAGGTGGAAAGGCTGTTAGGGGCTACCGGGCAAGCCATTGAAGGGCGTTTGCTGGACGAAACAGTGCGCTCCTGTCAAGGGTTGTCGCTCGAACGAATTCGCCGAGTTTTGGCAAAGGCGATCGCCACCAGAGGCGAACTCCATCCCGACGACGCGGAACTGATTTTAGAAGAAAAGCGCCAAACAATTCGCCAAACTCAAATTCTGGATTTTTACCCAGCCCGCGAAAATATATCCGATATCGGTGGTTTGGACAATCTCAAAGAATGGCTGCTGCGGCGCGGCGGTGCTTTTACCGAACGAGCCCGCCAATACGGTTTGCCGCATCCCAGAGGTTTGTTGTTAGTCGGAATTCAAGGAACCGGAAAATCCTTAACAGCAAAGGCGATCGCCCACCACTGGCATTTGCCTTTGCTGCGGTTGGATGTCGGGCGCTTGTTTGCCGGATTAGTCGGGGAATCTGAATCCCGCACCAGGCAAATGATTCAGCTAGCGGAAGCTTTGGCCCCCTGCGTGCTGTGGATTGACGAGATTGACAAAGCTTTTGCGGGATTGGACGGTAAAGGGGATTCCGGGACAACCAGCCGGGTGTTCGGGACTTTTATTACTTGGTTGGCCGAAAAAACTTCGCCAGTGTTTGTAGTCGCAACGGCCAACAACATCCAGTCTTTGCCGCCAGAAATGCTGAGAAAAGGCAGGTTTGACGAAATATTTTTTGTGGGTTTGCCCAGCCAGGAGGAACGGCGGGCAATTTTTGAGGTACATTTGTTGCGGTTGCGATCGCACAGCATCAAAAATTACGATTTAGAGCGCTTGGCTTACGAAACTCCCGATTTTTCAGGAGCAGAAATCGAGCAAACTTTGATTGAAGCCATGCACATTGGGTTTAGCCAAAATCGAGACTTTACCACAGATGATATTTTAGAATCAGCTAGCCAGATGGTGCCCTTAGCCAGAACGGCTCAAGAACAAATCCAGTTTCTCCAAGATTGGGCCGCTGCTGGGAAAGCTCGCCTTGCTTCTAGATACGGCAGTCTGAGCCGCCGGATTCAAGGTTAAGCTTTTGAAGTCAGTAGTCAGTAGTTAGTAGCCAGTTGTCAGTGGGCAGTTACCAGATTTTACTCAACATTCAGCAGTCAACACTCAACGGTCAAACTTCTTCCCTCTTCCTTCTTCCCTCTTCCCTCTTCCTTCTTCCTTCATTTGCGGTTTTATGAACAGTGTATATAGCGTTTTCAAATTTTTAGTGGGTTTTCTGCTCGCGATCGTCCTGATGGCAGGTGCTAGCGTGGCTGCTGCACTTTACTTTGCCGCTAAGCTAACTACTGTGCCCGAAAAACCTGTTTTTCCCAACGACAAAACAGCAGTTCAGGTTGCAGGCACTGCGCCGAAGTCAACAGCCCAGGCTAGCCCTGTTTCTACATCTAGCGATGCCCCGTCTCCCAAACCCCTGGAACCGGGAGCTTACCGAGCTGTGGTGACTCAGCCGATCGGCTTAATTCTCCGGGATACTGGTAGCCGAGACTCGAACCGCATTGGCGGTGTTGGTTACAAGGAAAGAGTGGTAGTTTTGGAAGAGTCGCCCGACAAAGAGTGGCAGCGAATTCGGATTGAGGATGGCAATCGCGAAGGTTGGGTCAAAGGCGGCAATACTGAAAGAATTGAGGGCGAATAAAACTTAGATAGTAATTAGACAACAAATATACTCATCTCATTGTGAGAGCAGCGAAGCAATCGCAGTGTGAAAATTGTTCACCAACGCCGGGTTTTTTCCTGTCTCTTGTTGCCAATAGCGAGATACACATTTATCACAAAAAGTCAAGTTAAATTTATTTTCGATATTTGAGATTGCAGTTTGATGGGCTGAGACTGCGGGTGCGATCGCCTCTGCAAAATCCTGAATTTGACAGACAAGCCCAGCAGACAAAAGGTTTCAAGAGCTAAAATTCAACATAAAAACTCGAAAATACATAATCCTAACTTATGTTATTCACGAGAGTATGTTAAGAAAATTAGCAAAATTTTAAGGTTAGTTGCAAAACGCAGGCTGTGGTCACCGCCGAACAGGCAAGAGTGGTAGCTTTGATCGCAAGATGTAAGTTTTCAGCTTAACAGCTACCAACAATAAAAAATATGTACGACAAACGTCCCGATCGAGATTTGGCGACTGCTGCGGTTACTGCAGCTTTGGGAGCTGGGGTCGTTACCTCTTTTGCTGTTAGCAGAGGGCAAAACCCGCTGGTAGCCATCGCAATTACTGTTTTTG
>JACJNV010000032.1 GCA_014695175.1 Microcoleus sp. FACHB-DQ6
AGCTGTCCGCATTGAATTAGTGGAAGACATACCCATTTTTAAAGCCTCCACCGCTGTCAAAAATCGAATTCAAGAACTGTTGGACAAACAACAAACTTTGCCCCTAAATCCTGACGAAGAACAAGAACTCAATCTTTACGAAGAAATCGACGATTACCTCAGTTTTGTCAATCGGACTGTCCGCAATCTTTTTTTGGGCCAGATTCAGCCTACTGTGTAGAAATGTCGGCTCGCCGTCAAATCCCTGAAAATATCCAAAATCAAGTTCGTCAGAGAGCCAACTGTCTGTGCGAATATTGTCATGCCTCCGAACAATGGCAGTACGTAGAGTTTACTATCGAGCACATCATTCCCTTAACTAAAAGTGGGACTAACGATATTAACAATTTGGCACTAGCTTGCTTTCACTGCAACCGCAAGAAATCTGATAAAACTAGAGCGATAGATGCTCAGTCAGACGTAGAAGTACCGTTGTTTAACCCCAGACAAGATAGTTGGAGCGAACATTTTATTTGGTCTGCGGATGGATTATCAATAGTTGGTTTAACTCCAATTGGACGAGCTACAGTTACAGCATTAGTCTTAAATAGAGAGAGAGTCATTAATATTCGGGCCGCTGACAAAGCTATAAAACGACATCCACCTGCAGGCGATTTAATTCAATCAGAAAGTTGAGCAGACTGAGAGTTACTCAAAGTTTTATCGGCGACCTCTGCCTCGAAATTTGTACTGAAATGAAAGGTCGATTCCTGCGGAAAGCTTCGCTAACCCACTTATTTTAATTATTTTAATCGAAAGTGCGATCGCCCCATCCATCCCTAAAACTTACCTATGAGCTAGAACAATGATAAACTTGATATTCATACCCATCCACCGCAGGCAACTCGCGCGATTCAACCTGACATTTTTGTGCTTCTAGATTGACAGGTGCGCGAAAATTAACCACCCACAAATCAAGCGGACGTTGTAATTGACTGAGTGTTTTGTCAAGTGTCCCTGCCGCTATTTCCGGCGCATCCCTTCTCTGATTAGCCAAAAGAAACAGCGGAGAATCAAAGGCTTTAACTTCTTCTTTCTTCCTAACATCCGTTACATCCGTTACATCCGCTACAAAATCCGTTGCCGAACTTCTTTCCCATTCCCACCCTATCCCCATCAACTCTCCTATTTCTACATGAGTGTTTTGAGTAGTGGCAATTAAAACGGGAACTTTTGATAATTCGCGGATAACCGGAATTAAAAGGTCTGGTTTGTAATATTTGCGATAGCCGAGATTGGAATTTACTGTGACACCGCTAAAAAAACCCATTGCTAAAATTAGCACCACTGCTTTTTTGCCAGCCATTTCCACAGCAGGTAAATTAAACCCTTGACTTTTTGCTGTAGGTGTGTTAAAAATAACCGCCAAGGTTGCTCCTAAAAGCAATATCACCCCCGGAAAGTAGACGAAATTGTATCGTGCGCCGCGAGTTAGGTCAATCCCTAGAATATATGCAAAGCTGAAAAATAGGAAAATTGAGCTTAGCACAAATCCGCCGAAAATAACAGTACCTAAACGAGTATCGGGCGTTGTTAAGGAATTTTTAAGAGCGCTAAACAGGATGGGAAGCACCAATATAAAAAATATTGTCATTGCGATCGCCGATACAACTACTACTGCCAAATTTGGCGATTCCACCGGCAGCAGAGACATGACAGTGATCCATCCAGCTAAAGCTTGAAAAATCGGCGCGATCCAATCTAAGAATGTGCGATCACCGCTGACAATCCAATTAGTTAGTTCGCTGCCGTATTTATTTGATAAAAATATCGGCAGCCAAACTAAACCGCCAGCCAAAGTACCCATCGCTACCGCGAAAAGCCGCCAGAGGATTTGAAATTGCCAAATATTAGGCGGCTGGCTGTTTTCAATTGGCAACTTCCCATTAAACTGCTGCCAGATTACAGCGATTAATGCTATTGCTTCCGCACACAAAGTCAGTGCAAAAAAGTAGTGAACCGCAATTCCCAAACAATTAACAACTACCCAAAGCAGCACAGCCCAAATAGGCAGGGGAGCGCGCTGTTGCAGCTTTTTTGCAGCTAAGAGGAGGCAAAAAAGAGAGGCAATAACTAATAAGATTCCTAAAGTGTAATGGCGAGCTTCTTGAGCGAGATAAATGCCGTAGGGAGAAACTGCCATCATCGCTGCCGCACATTGACCTACTAAACGGGAACTAAAAGCAAATTTGCCCAAAAAGTAGATAGCTGGAACTGAAATCACGCCCAATAAAGCAGGAAGAGCTCGCCCAATCCAAACTAAACTATCCTCGGTCGGCCCAAACAGTCGCATCCACCAGTGGGCGAGCATAAAATACACTGGTGGATGATTGCTTTCTAGCAGCAAATGGTTTAAGACATCTGCAATCCCAACACCGGGGCGCAATTGTAGCGGTTGTAATAATGTAGAAAGGTCGATCGCGCGATCGATCGGCACACCGCGAAAACTGTTGCCCAAACTAAACACTAGAGTGGAAAACTCATCCGTCCACAGCGGTTTCGAGTCCAAATTGGCAAAGCGCAAAATAAAGGCGATCGCCGTCCAGAGAAATAGCAATAACAGTTGTTTATTCTTAATCATTAATTCAGTAATTCAAAGGCCTAGCGAAGAAGATCCATTAGTCATTAGTCATTAGCCATCACTCATTTTATCAATTACCAATCACCAATTACCAATTACGCATTACCTACTTCACGTCCGTCACCCGCCAACTCAGCTTCATATTGATCCAGAAATTCCACAGAGTCACAGTCGCGATCGCAATTAAGTTAGCAAAATATTTATTCATTCCCAAAACATTAAACAGCAAATTAACCAGCAGCACATTCAAAATCAAACCCATCAAGCAAATCGTATTAAATTTCAACAGGCGTTTCAATCGCTGGCGCGATCCGGGCTGCCGCTTAGAAATATCCCCAAAAGTCCACAAATCATTCCACAAAAAGTTACTGATAATTGCCAATTCACCAGCAACGATCAGACTGCGAGTCAGCCCCAAACCGAGGATATCGAACAGGACATACAAAACCCCCATATTCACAAACACGCCGCTGAAACCCACGATGCCAAACCGCAGAAACTTACCCATCGGCCACCGGGCAAACCGCAACCTCAGCAAATGTTGCAAATACTCAATATACTGTTTCCAAGTAACTTTGCTATCACCTTCTTGCCGCTCCTGAAACACGTAACCAACTTCTCCAATCCAGCGGATATCCCCCCTGCCAAGCACTTCAATCAATATTTTGTAACCAGCAGGATTCATGGTTTTGCCCGCAATGCAAGTGCGACGCACCATAAAATAGCCGCTCATCGGATCGGAAACTCGGCCCACCACTCCCGGCAGGATCACCAACCCCAGAGTTTGAGCGCCCCGCGATAAAAATCGCCTGACAAGGCTCCAGTCGCTCACGCCACCCTCGCCAACGTGGCGGCTCGCAGCGGCCAAATCGGCTCCCCGCTGAATTTCTGCTAAAAGCTGCAATAGCGTCTCCGGGGGATGCTGCAAGTCGGCATCGATGACGCCCAAAACCTCACCCTGAGCTGCCTGCCACCCGCGAATTACCGCTGTGGAAAGTCCCCGCTCGTCTTCCCGGCGCATCACCCGCAATTGCGGATATTCCGGTGTGAGGGACAGGGCGACTTCCCAGGTGCGATCGGGGCTGTCGTCATCGACTACAATTAATTCGTAGTTGCCGGGAAGGATACCATCGAGCAATTGGCTCAATTTTTCCACCATACTCTGGATATTCCTGCGCTCGTTGTATGTGGGAATTACCAGGGAAAAATAAATTGGCAGTGTGCCTGCGTGTACAAAAGTTGAACCGAAAGTCTGTATAGCAGGAATCTGCAAAGGCCCCGACGGCACTGGCAAAACCTGATTTGGTTGGTAGCTGCCCATAATTTTAGTTTCCAGAATCCTGAGGGTGGTTTGGTAGGAATTGAGATTGTAAAATATCGTTCCTCCATAATTGATTAGTTAAAATATAAAAACGCCTTAATTCTAGTCAGTAATTCTGTAATTGAGTTAAAAAGAAAACTGTGGATGCAATTCTCGATCGAGCTTTACAAGGTTATAACATCTCTTCGGCAGAAGCCTTGGTACTTTTGCAGCAAAGAGATCCCGATGCGCGAGCTTCTATTCAAACAACCGCTGATTTGCTCCGCCGCCGACAATCAGGGGATACTGTCACCTACGTTATCAATCGGAATATTAATTTTACTAACATTTGCGAGCAGCATTGCAGTTTTTGTGCATTCCGCCGCGACGAGGGAGATGAGGGCGCTTTTTGGTTAGATGCAGCTCAAATTCAGGAAAAGGCAACTGATGCAGTGCAGCGGGGTGCGACGGAAATTTGTATGCAGGGGGGCTTAAATCTTCAAGCTAAGCTCAACGGCGCATCTTTGCCTTATTATGTGCAATTGGTGAAAACTATTAAGGATAAGTTTCCTCAGTTGCACTTGCACGCTTTTTCGCCACAAGAAATAGAATTTATTGCCCGAGAAGATAATCTTAGTTTCAGCTATGTAATTTCGGCTTTGCGGGATGCGGGAGTCGGTTCGATGCCGGGAACCGCAGCGGAAGTTCTCGACGATTCTGTGCGACGGGTGATTTGCCCGGAAAAACTAAATTCGGCAACTTGGCTGGAAATTGTGGGAACTGCTCACAGTCTGGGTTTGCCGACAACGAGTACGATGCTTTGCGGGCATATTGAGACGGCCGAACAGCAGGTTTTGCATTTAGAAAAAGTGCGATCGCTCCAACAAACTGCGATCGACCAAAACTATGGGGCACGCATCACAGAATTTATTTTACTACCCTTTGTCGGACAGCAAGCACCGGCTCCTTTGCGGAGTCGAGTCGGCCGCGACCAACCAATTTTAGCAGATACATTGTTACTCACCGCAGTATCGAGAATTTTCTTAGGAAATTTGATTTCCAATCACCAACCCAGTTGGGTAAAATTAGGTTTGGATGGAGCTACAGAAGCGCTGAAATGGGGCTGCAACGACATCGGCGGCACATTGATGGAAGAGCACATTACAACGATGGCCGGTGCGGTTGGCGGCAGTTGTCAATCTGTCGAAGATTTGCAAAATGCGATTCGTTCTTTGGGACGGAGTTATCAGCAAAGAGATACAATTTATCAACCTTTAGGGATTGACAATTTGGCAGTAAGTATGTAATTTTTTGGATGCGAAGTGCGAAGTGCGTAACGTCTCTTACGAGTTTAGCCGATCGCACTTTCCAATTCTTCTAGCGCTTGCAAATTTCCAACCTGCCAAGCACGTTCCACTGTAGCCGGAATCAGTTGGGCGATCGCGATTTCTGGAAAATTCGGACTAATATCCGATTCTACATACTCTCCATCTTGCAGCAAATAAATGTGAAGTCGGCCGCTGTCATAAACCCATATTTCTGGAACTCCAATAATTTTATAGGCATCGATCGTAGTTTTAGAAGTAACATCCGTCTCAATTGCCAAATCCGGCGGCGGATCGTCCGGTAAAAGTCGGCGGCGGCCAATCATCCGCTGATAATTTAGAATATAAAAGCAAGCATCAGGTTCAACTCCGGCTGCACCTTCCCGTTTGAAAGTAGTAGAACCAAAGGGTTCATATCTTCTGCCCGCAGACTTGAGTAATTTTTTTACAATATCGGAAATTAAATCTTTCGGAATTTCCCTATCTAGTAAGGGAACCATAATTTCTAAGGTACTCTTGCTGTAGGCAATTCTAGTTCTTCGCTTTTCTCCTAATTCCTGCAAAATTGACTCGAATTCCAGCCAACTTATATTGGGAATATTTACGACACTACCGGGAGAAAGCGTTATTTGGCTAACGGGTTTTAGGACGGGGGTGATAACAATCATAAGCTGAATTGCGAGCTAGTTGTTAAGTTTGTGCCAAGGGCAGGCAGGAGGCCTACCCGACAAGAGTTTTTGGATATATCTGTTGAGTTTAGCACGGGCAACGAGAAGAGATTCGCGATCGCACTTTTGACTCAATTCTAGAAACATCGATCGCACATTTATGACTTCATTGCAGCCGGATTAATTTGACTAACAGACTCATGATTTCTCCCTGATCGGGTGTAATAATGATGCGATTGTCGGGAATCGCGATCGGATGAGTCCAACGAACAGCTTCCTCGTAGCGCAATGCGTGCAGTTGGTGGATAGTTCGCCGTACCCCCAACGGCGAACCGATGATGACGTGACGGACTGCTTCGCGATCGGCCTCAAAGGTTTGGTTGGTTAAAACATTGGGCGATGTTTGGTTCGATGATGAATCTTGCAACATAGCTTTGACTAATAATTTTGGATAGGTTTGATGCTTTGTAACGGTAAAACCGCGTACAATAACAAGTTGAAGAAAAGACAGCAATTCCCCTACAGCACAAGTGGCTTAGCTGGTGCTGTCTAATCTCTATTGGCTTAAATCTAAATTAATTTAGGGTAGATGTCAATGATTTTAGGCAAAACCTAAATAAATTAATATAACTTAACAAATAGCCTATGGAAACCTCAGAAAGAGCCGATCGATCGCCCCTAATGCGACTGAGAGTTCAGCGGTTTATGACTCAAAAGCAGCTAGCAGAAGCACTTGGCGTTACGGAAGCGACGGTAAGCAACTGGGAAGCTGGGCGATCTGTACCGAAGCTAACGCCTGTTCAATACAAGAAGTTGCTAGAGATTCTGCAAATTACCTCTGCTGAATTACCAGACCAATTTGGTTATCCCAGCGATGCTGATGGATAGAAAATGAAACATTATAATCGATGTCTTTTATTTAAACGAACTCATACAAGGTCTTGAAAAAAAAAGGAATATGAGACTTAACATCGCTACTTTGCTCTGAATAAAATCTCCCAATTTCTAACGAGAGTTGCTCTCTAAATACCCAATCTTCCCGGCTAAAGTCACCGGATGGCTTAATTTGATGCCAATAATCCTTAGCTTTTTTAATGGTCAGCAAAACTGCGATCGACTGATTCCTATGCGTTTCATCTACAGCATTTTGAAACCGCTCTTTCCACGAAGCCTGAAATGCTGTAATTTCGGTACAATCTAATCCCGAACAGTAACTAATGCGATCGAAGGCTCTCTGTAGGTTGTTCTGTAAATCCAAGTCGCTACAAATTGCATCAGCCATATCCCGATAAATATTTGCGAGTACCGCAGAATTGCTCTTATAAATCGGCTCGTTACAACAATTGTCAAATATTGGTTGAAGTTCAGGTGTCAGAAAATATGCTTCTTTATGAATCAAACCTGTAATCCATATCCGGTGCTTTGCTGCGTTTTGCTCTTTCACCTGCGATTTTTCGTAAAGATTCCGAAAAATTGCTTCTGTATCTGTAAAAATATAATTGTCGATCGTTTGCAGTTGCAAGTCTAAATCTATCATTGCAAAAAGTCGCTCGGGATCTAAATATGAATTAGTGGTATCCTTTTCGTGTAATATTGGAAGAGTAGAGTAGGTGTCTAATACATCTTTGCGATCGCCACAGTTGAAAAATTCCGGTAACTTCTGTCTCCACCATGTCGGAACGCAAGCCTTATAAAAGTTGGCATCAGGCATTTGCTCCATTGCTTTATAAGCGTGAGGTGACTCTCTACCCTGCGTCTTCCGAATATCACCTTCGCACAATACCACAATTTTGTTTTTAATTCTGCGAGATTGAAGAATTGCCTCACAATGTTTTTTTAGCTGTTCTGGACTAAGACTCATTTGTAATATTAGATTCTTGTTTGATCAGTTTGGGCTCTATTTCTTTAACGTGAGCTGGTGTCAGAGCTTCACACAATGCGTAGGAGTGAGTTGCCAGAATATATTGATTGCTAGGAGCCCACTCTTTGAGGTCTGATATAATTTGATATTGCCAATCTGGATGAAAAGCAATTTCAACTTCATCCATCAACACAATAGCATCTTCTATGTTGCGGAACTTGAGCCATATATAAATGCTAAGTCTTTTGAGTTCGCCGTGACTTAAATCTTCTGGATATAGTTCTATATTCTCACCATTATTATCCAATTTAAAGTTGACACCAGCAAAATCTTCATTTAAATTTATTTTTTTATTCCTCAACAGCAGATTTAATTCCTTAATTAGAGCTTGATAGCTGTTGCCGTAGCTGCCTGTGTTTATCGCTTCTCGGAAATCACGATCGCGAGCAGATTTAAAGGATTCAATAAGTAGCTCTACAGCCAGAAAATCATAGGTAAACAAGCCATTTAATTGAGATCGTGCTGCTTCAAGTATCGCGTAATAATTTTTATCTCCATTACTTGAGTTGCCAAATAATAGTTTTCTAGAATCCAGCGGAAGAAATAAAAAAATTTGTGTTGAAGGAGCTGCTAGGAAAATTTTATACGACAGTTTTTTTAAGAATAATTTTCCTTCATCCGGATCTATATTATTAAAACGGCATAGTAACCCTCGATCTTGCTCTGGATTATTGTTAGGTATTTGTTCAGCACAACATATAAAAAATTCAATATCTTCTGACACTGGGTCTTCATCATCTTCTTCATCTTTATAATTAAAGTCTTTACAATAAAATTCTAGTTGGACGTTTTTTTCTCCATCCCAAACGTCAATCACGGCTAAGATTCTTGTTTTTTTATCATCATAAATTTTAAATCCCTGAAGCAGATTTTCTACAAAGGGCATTTTCTCCGGACAAACAGAACAATGCAGTAGTACAAAAATTAATTGCAACAGCGTACTTTTCCCGCCACCATTTTGACTTCCCAGCGGAAAAATTTTAGGAAAAAAATCCTTTTCAAAAGTGATGTCAATGTCCTTTAAACCGCGAAAATCAGGAACTTGAACTCGTAGCAAGTGCATAAAAAACTCCTGGTGTTAGCTTGCATTTTTTATTGAAAAGCTGAGCCACAATCATTTTAAATTATAACTCACATCTTTTACTATTTTCATGAACAGGCTTTCCGACCTGTTGCACAACATATTAAATTAATGCTCTTTCGCTGAATCCGGCAGTCCGCCAGGGGTTGAAACCCCTGTCTCAAAGCTAAAGTCCTCTGAAGAGGACTGAAGAACTCATTAGTCCTCTTCAGAGGACTTTCGCTATTAGCCAGGGAATTCATTCCCTGGCGGGCTGGCGGCCTTTCGGTTTAAGCAGGAGATGAGATTAAACCTTAAACTTCTCCACAATCCGTCTCATCGCTTCCTCCACATTCTCCCGACTATTAAACGCCGAAATGCGGAAATAACCCTCACCCGCCGCACCAAAACCAGAACCCGGAGTTCCCACCACATTGCAAGTTTCCAGCAACTTCTGAAAGAAATCCCAACTCGACAAACCGTGAGGCGTTTTCACCCACACATAAGGTGCATTTTCGCCACCAAAAACCTCGATTCCCGCCGCTGTCAATTTCTCGCGAATAATCGCAGCATTTTCCATGTAAAAATTGACTAAAGCCTGAATCTGTGCCTTGCCAGCCTCAGAATAAACCGCCTCAGCACCGCGCTGCACGATGTAAGAAACTCCGTTAAACTTAGTAGATTGGCGGCGGTTCCACAGCTTCCAAATTTCGACATCGGAACCATCTGCTGCTTTTCCTGTCAAAGTCTTCGGTACAACTGTCAGCGCACAGCGAGTACCCGTAAAACCAGCATTTTTGGAAAAAGAACGAAATTCGATCGCACAATCCCGCGCCCCTTCAATTTCGTAGATAGAATGCGGTAAACTCGGATCGGTAATATACGCTTCGTAAGCCGCATCGAAGAAAATAATTGAACCGTTAGCTTTAGCATAATTTACCCAAGCTTGCAAGTGTTCCTTGGTTGCAGTTGCCCCCGTCGGGTTATTCGGGAAACACAAGTAAATTAAATCGACTTTTTTGTCTGTGGGAATTTCCGCAGTAAAATGGTTTTCTGCTGTAATTGGCAGGTAAACTAAGCCGCCGTATTCGCCATTTTCGTTCGCATCTCCCGTGTGTCCAGCCATCACGTTAGTGTCTACATACACCGGATAAACTGGATCGGTAACTGCGATCGTATTATTGTTGCCAAAGATATCGAGAATGTTGCCACAATCGCACTTAGAACCATCAGAAATAAAGATTTCCGAAGCATCAACATCGCATCCCCGCGACTTGAAATCGTGCTCGGCAATTTTCTCCCGCAGCCACTCATAACCTTGTTCCGGGCCGTATCCTTTAAAGGTATCCCGCGAGCCCATGTCTTCCACCGCCGCCACCATCGCCTCCCGACAAGCAGCCGGTAGCGGTTCTGTCACGTCGCCAATCCCCAGCCGAATGATGGGCGCTTCGGGATTCGCCTCTGCAAAGGCTTTCACCCTGCGCCCAATTTCGGGAAACAGGTAGCCGGCTTTGAGTTTGAGGTAGTTGTCGTTGATAGTTGCCATAGTTCGATCGCTACAAATGTCGTAGAATAGCTTACTCCCAATTGTCTCTCTCAAGCAGCAGCAAGTTCGGCAACCAGCAGTGTACGGGATTTAACGGATGTAACGGATGGATGTTCAGCCAAGACAAAGATTTTCCCGACTCGAACACTCGAACACTCCGCCAATCCGTCATTACAGGCAATATGCGTAGTTGCTCAACAGCCATTGACCAAAAAATCAAATCTGCTTGTATAATCAGAATAGTATGCAGCGCAGAAGCAATTATGGATGAGATCGAGTACGCCAAACTCTATCAAGAACTGGCGGCAATTCTGGATGAATTTAATTTGGGTTGGGTAGTTCAACAAGTAGCCGATACTGTAGAGATAGGCAAAGTAATTGAAGAGCGATCGCTCAAAAGAAAAACACCTCTGCTCAAGATAGAAGATTATACCGCAAAAGAACAGCTTTTGCTGTTAATAGATGCTGTCGAGCAAGCGACGGTCAACACTTCCGAAATGGAAGACGAAATTGCTTATTTCTTGAAAGTAGAATCAGAAACCTCTCCCCTCGGCACAAAAATTACCTTTGCCAATTCAGGTGGCGAAACTGCCAAAACAATTGAGTTTACCTCCAGCGTCACAGCCCCCCGTCACAAACAGGCGATCGCCCTCAAGCACTTGCTCGAAAAACTGCCTTCTGGGCCGAGCAACTACGCCATCAATTCCGAAATTAAAAGCAAATTAAAAAACTCGCTCGATCCCGACTTCAACGGAGTGGCAGAACAATCAAGCATTTTTGACGCTTACCTCTTCACTATCCTGCTAAAAGCTGTTGCTAATGAAGGCGGTACTATTTATTACAACAATGTTTTAGACGACGAAACACCGAAATATTTAACATTTAGAAAAACAGCGGGAAAAATCCACGGAACTGCACATCCATACACTCATGCTGTTGTGGAATTTCCCGACAAACCAGCCCTGGAAGTTCACC
>JACJNV010000320.1 GCA_014695175.1 Microcoleus sp. FACHB-DQ6
TTTGGTGCAGGCCGCAAAAGTTTTAAAAGTTTTTTGACTTTTTCGGGAATTCTATGCTAAGCTATTAAAGCTGTCGGGGCGTAGCGCAGCTTGGTAGCGCACTACTTTGGGGTAGTAGGGGTCGTGGGTTCAAATCCCGCCGCTCCGATAGATGGAATCCTTATTTTATAAGGGTTCCATTATTTTTGGTAGATAAATCGTTCCTTACCCATTCTCAATAAGGCGTGACAGAATATGTCATACTCTGACAAAAAGTGGGATAAAATTGGGATATGCCAAAAGGCTCTGTGAAGGTCAAGATTTTTAAGGATCGGCTCCGTTTAGTTTGGTAATGGCAAGGAAAACGATTTTGGTTGTACATCGGTCTGCCGGATACGATCGCCAACCGTAAAGCTGCTTCGATGCAAGCCAGCCAAATTGAACTCGACAGGGCTAGATCGGACACATTTCATAAGCGAAAAATTAAGGCAGATTGAATAAGTAAATTATAACAAATATTCCTGACTATGCAGGACTACCTACACAATGGAAGACTGTAATGGATATAAGGAAATCCCATTTAAAGGAAACAAAGTAAAATTTGCCGAAAACATTATACCTACCCTTGATTCTTCGTGCTTTGAGGTTTTCCCCCCGATCTTTGACTTTATTCAAGCACATTGTTAAGCATCTGTCGCTTCTGACGCAGACATATAAGTAAATTGGGCGTTACTGAGCGGGGGCGTGATTCTGCAAAATTCCCAATGAGTTTTCATAGCTTTCAGCTATCGGGTTCCTATCTTGAGTCAGCAACGCTATAGATATTTACTTTGAGCCATATTCACAAAATTAAACTATGCGATCGCCTGCTGTCGCAAAACTACTAAGATTGTCACGTAAACGTTGATGAATGCGATCGCTCCAAAACGGCACAACAGGCAAACCTTGATTAATCGTTTCCAACGCCAAACCACTCTCAAAACTTACCAAACATCGTCACTTTAAATCCAATAACAGCATAAACCGTTTCATCTGCCCTTCTAACACAGACGGCTGAAACAGCCACAACTCAGTAGCTTTAAGATTTTCCAGTATTTCCTGACATACTTTAAAACTCAAACCCATAGACAGCATAATATTCCATCACAGTCAGCGCCAACAAGTCCGTTGGCGAATAATAGACATTTCGACCTCACACCGAATCATCCACCCACCCGCAACGGACGCAATCCCAATGCACCGGGTGTTTCGTACTTGGGATAAGTCATTTCACATTGAGGACATCGATCGGTAAACAGTGGATGGGTATCCAGCAGCTTCAATTGTTCTTCTCGCGTCCACCGCTGCCTCGGTTGCAGGATGAGTTCGCCGTTGTAGTAGCTCGCACCTTCTGGTTCCCACAGTTCATCCGATGCGGCGTCGGGGTCTTCTCGAAAGTCGGAGCAAGTATCGGCGTTGGGGCCTGCGGGATGGACTGCACAGACGAGGTGTGGGTTGTGCGCGTAGAGGAGACAGCGCTCGCATTCGGGGAGTTTGGGCAATGGGGGGCCCGTTGAGGTTATGGTTTGGGTTTTTGGTTCGGTTTTAGTTTCCCTCAGAAACGACAAGGGCGACGATCGAGAAGCGCAGAACGATCGAGCGATCGCGGAATAATAATTGCGGTCTTCGAGATCTCACAGCACCTCTCCTCTGATTGTTTGCAGCCTAGGTTCCCAGCATCCCGTACCTGCAACGCGAAAAAATTCAAATGCTTCAAATTGGCAGACAATTTGATTGTGTTTTAGTAGGCAGTTCTAAAACTTTCCTCTATCTAAAGGAGTAAGTTGAAGGATAGTATGCGATCGCTTGCATCAGATTTCAAACTGTGAATCTCGCAGTCACCCTTCAGTCTCCAAGCATTGGTCGTACCTGCAATTCTCGTGAAGTTCCAATTAGAACCTCCAACGATTAGCCTTTATTTGATTGCAACCTGTAGCTTATGTCGCATACATAGCGGTCTAAAGGTCGGGTTCAGCGGCGGCAGAGAACTTGAAACGAAGCAGAAAGCGTTTCGGTCTATCCGCTGCATTTGAAACCCACATTCTGCCCTTTGAACTGGCACAGTCGATAATTTTTGATTTTTGCTTCTACCTTCGACGACAAGACTCAATACTAAAGTCTTCTTCTAGCAAATCTGACCTTGCTTAGCAGCAGTAGAGTGACCAATAGGGTTACTGCCAACCCACCTTTCATCCACTGGTTCCGATGCCAATTGATAACGGCTGTCCGAGGAGAGTCGAATAGAAGGAGAATGGTTATCCAAACTGGCATGAATGGTAAACATACCAAAAATCAGCACATCTCCAGCCTCGAATTCGGAACTCAACCAGCGTCCTCCGTATTTACAGCGCAAAGAAACCGGGTTTTTGGATAAGGCTCCATCCCACCCTTTTTGATTGGAGGCATACAAAGGGGCCGTTTTTCTGTTAGCACAATAGCGATCGACATCTTTACATCCATAGCTATTTTTAATAGTCTCTAAATGATGAGAATTTTCCAAAATCATTAACCCCCCTAATTCCCAAGGAATATCGCCTAAGGGAGTCCAAACCGTGTAAAGCTTGTCAGTTCCCCGTCCCATATACACAATGTCACAATGAGCGTAAGTTCCTTTTCCTGGGGCGACGGCTCTCAGCCAGGTGTAATCGTAATGCCGGACTTGACAGCCTAAAAAAATTCCAAAAAATTCCATCATTCGTCCCGAATAAAGCAGTGTTTTTAGTGTTGAACTCCTGCTTGCTAAATCGGGACGGAAATGTATGTTTAATCCAGGTTTAGCGATGCAATCTAGAACAGGGCTTGAGAGTTCCAAGCTTCCCTCAGCAGCTAAACAAGCTGCAATTTCCTGACGAGCTTGCCAAACCTCTTGAGAGTTAAGAAAGGCTTTTAAGTATAAGTAACCGTCTTGTTGCATCCTCCGTCGCAATTGCTCTGGCTGTCCGAGTACATCGGAGGAATCCCTTAGATAACCAAAAGCCTCCTCACGGCAATCTAGTTCATAACCTAGGGAACTTAGGGCTGTTTTTGCTTGTCTAATCAGCATCGTGGCTACCCGTTTAAGCCGGGACAGTAGAAACTTCAGTATTCAACAGATGTGCAGGATAATACCTTTACCTTCCAGGATTATCCGTCGTATCTGCTGGATAACACCCTAATTTTAAGGGATTAAACAGAAACGAAAGCAGGTTAAGTCCGGGTTATTGGGTGTTATCTGTCACTTTTGCTGAATATTATCTCCTATATCGATCTTATCCAGCATTAACCTAATGTCACATCTTGTAAGAAAGACTTTCTCATTTTATAAAAAGTTAGAAAACCCTATTGGTGCTATTTGGTATTTTGTCCATCATTAGAACTCGACTTTGAGGCAATAAATATTCAATCACTACATATTTACTACTACCCCGATACCATTGGCACATCTTACAACGTGACTAATATCCGGTTCATGTTTCTAAACAGCTTTGGCATCAGGGCCTAAACCTGAGAGCGGTGTTTCAAGACAAGTTGAAACGCCGCTCTCATTTTTGTCTCTAGCTTCTACCCGCATTTAGGATTGCCGCGGGTTAACGTAGCCTCGATCTCCGATCGCGATCGGTTGAAGTTACGCCTAGAAACTCCTCGCAGAGGTTTTCGCTAAGACTGTGCGAAGGTCATAGCGGTCAAGGTTCATCACCTTGTCCCACGCCGCCACAAAGTCATTGACAAACTTCTGCTGCGAGTCCACACATCCATAGACTTCCGCCAGGGCGCGGAGCTGAGAGTTTGAGCCGAAGATGAGATCCACACGGGTAGCAGTCCACTTCAGGTCGCCTGTTTTGCGATCGCTCCCCTCGAACTCATACTCATCTTCAGAGGTCGCCTTCCACGTCGTGCCCAAGTCGAGCAGGTTCACGAAGAAGTCATTGGTCAACGTCTCTGGCTGATCGGTGAAGACGCCGTGTTTAGAGCCTCCAAAGTTTGCACCCAGAACGCGCAAGCCGCCCAGGAGAGCCGTCATCTGAGGGGCTGACAGGGACAGCAACTGCGCCCTATCGACCAGTAGCTCTTCGAGCGATTCGCTATGTTTGCCGCTCGTGTAGTTGCGGAACCCGTCTGCGGTTGGCTCAAGCACCGCGAAGGACTCGACATCCGTTTTCTCTTGCAGTGCATCCGCGCGTCCCGGCTTGAAGGGAACCGTCACGTCGTGACCGACATTTTTCGCCGCTTGCTCAATGCCCGCGCATCCACCCAGAACGATCAAGTCAGCGATCGAAACCCGCTTGCCGCCAGAGTGCGAGCTGTTGAACTCCTGTTGGATGCCCTCCAGGGTTTGCAGCACCGTTTCCAACTGCTCTGGCTGGTTGACTTCCCAATCTTTCTGCGGCGCGAGACGAATGCGCCCCCCGTTGGCTCCACCGCGCATATCGGAGCAGCGGAACGTTGACGCCGACGCCCAAGCAGTCGAAACGAGTTGGGAGACAGACAGTCCCGAAGCAAGAATCTTGCCCTTGAGGGCAGCGATGTCCTGCTCGTCAATCAATTCATGGTCAACTGCCGGGATGGGATCTTGCCACAAGAACTCTTCCTGGGGAACCTCTGAACCGAGATAGCGCGAGCGGGGACCCATATCGCGGTGCGTCAGCTTGAACCACGCCTTGGCGAACTGAAGAGCGAACTCATCCGGGTTGTCGTGGTAACGCTTCGCAATCTGGTTGTAGATGGGGTCCATCTTCATCGCCATGTCCGCCGTGGTCATCATGGGGGCGTGCCGTTTCGACGGATCGTGCGCGTCGGGTACCGTACCCGCACCAGCGTCGCCCTTGGGCTTCCATTGCCACGCGCCAGCGGGGCTTTTCGTCAGCTCCCAGTCATATTTGAATAGGGTTTCGAGATAGCTGTTGTCCCACTGCGTCGGAGTCGGAGTCCATGCGCCTTCGATACCGCTGGTGATCGCATCGACGCCGACACCCGTGTTAAAGGCGTTCTTCCAGCCGAGGCCCTGATCGATGATCGTGGCGCCCCCAGGATCGGCCCCTACGTGCGTCGCCTCGCCCGCACCGTGACATTTGCCGAACGTGTGCCCACCGGCGGTGAGCGCGACTGTCTCCTCGTCGTTCATCGCCATCCGACCAAAGGTATCGCGAATATCGCGCCCTGAGCCGACCGGATCGGGCTCGCCGTCTGGCCCTTCCGGGTTCACGTAGATCAGTCCCATCTGAACGGCGGCGAGAGGATTCAGGAGCACCCGATCTTCTTCGTAACGCTCATTGCCGAGCCAGGCTTTCTCAGAACCCCAGTAGATGTCTTCCTCTGGCTGCCAGACATCCACGCGCCCGCCGGCAAAACCCAACGTCTTGAAACCCATCGACTCAAGCGCGCAGTTGCCGGCGAAGATCATGAGGTCGGCCCACGAGATTTTCTTGCCGTATTTCTGCTTGATTGGCCAAAGCAACATCCGCGCCTTGTCGAGGTTGGCATTGTCTGGCCAACTGTTGAGCGGCTCAAACCGCTGGCTGCCCGAACCCGCGCCGCCGCGACCGTCGCCAATACGATACGTGCCGGCGCTGTGCCAAGCCATCCGGATGAAGAGCGGCCCATAATGACCGTAGTCGGCTGGCCACCAGTCCTGGGAGGTGGTCATCAGCTCGTAGATATCTGCCCTCAGGGCTGCTAAGTCAAGACTCTTGAACTCCTCAGCGTAGTTGAATTCCTCACCCATAGGATTGGCCTGGGGGGTGTGCTGGTGGAGGATGCTCAGATTCAAATAATGCGGCCACCAGTCTCGGGTTGACGGCCTATGACGAGGCTGAGATTTCTGACCGCCGCCCGTAAATGGGCATCCACTTCCGTTGCTCATAGTATTTTCCTATCGAGGTGTGTGGGTAGGTTTTTTGATGTACTGCGGGTATTGCCAACAAATAGCATTATGGTAATTACTGGGATAATCGATGAGCAAATAATCTAAGAGAAATATAATTAACGTTATGATTTGAAACAATGGATTTGTAATTTGAAACAAACGGTTATACTAATAACCCAAGAGTGAGCCTGTACGCGATCTGGTTGAGCGCGGTCACTTTCCACAAAGCTCACATGATGCTGAGACACTCCTAAGTGTAACGACAGCTCCATCTGGCTCAACTGACGGGCTTACGCATCTGCCACGAGGTAATCGGGCAGGTGTGAGTCGGTCTATGAATCGCAAGATTTAACTAAACTAGGGTCTGCTTTAAACCCCTAAATCTCTTATTTTTCATCCAGAAGAATGGGGCTTTAACTGACTCAGGACTTACGCAACTGGCACATGGCGATCGCCAATGCTCTCTCCGCTTCGCAGACTCAATGAAATTGGTGCCGACAAGCGTGAAATATTTTGGCAGATTAACTGGAATCAGCGCCGAGCCACGATATCTGTAGGTTTTTTTAAGGCTTTCCCAAATAAAGAATACCGAGAGCAATGGTAGCTCCCGGTATCAGCTTTTCCAGTTCCGTTGTTGTTAAGTAAATCCAATCAGGCTCAATGAAAGGAAAATTTGCCTCACTCGATTAAGCACAGCCGCTCGTTATTGGTTAGCCTGTTCCAAAGCGGGATTCGCTGTAGTTCCAGCAATTTCTGCTAAATTAATCTTGACAACTTTATTGCGAGCTTCAGTCACTTTGGGCAGAGTTAGCGTTAGAATGCCATCTTTGCATTCAGCTTGCACGGAGTCGTTTTGAATGTGTGCGGGCAAGGGAAGAACCCGGTGGAATTTGCCGTAGCGGAATTCAGAGCGGACGCAGCCAGGTTTTTCGTCTGTGTTTTCGTAGCGGCGTTCGCCAGAGATAGAAATTGCTTCCGGAGTGACTTGAACGTCAATGTCTTTGGGGTCAATTCCGGGCAGTTGCGCTTTTAATACGAAGTTGTCGCCAGCATCAGCCAATTCTAGAGCGGGCATCCAAGTGGTTTCTGAATTATCTCTCGTTGTTGCCAGTTGGTCAAAAACTTTATCGAGTTGCTGACGGATGGTTTCAATTTCCGTGAAGGGTTGCCAAGAGCGCATCAACATAATCTGTCACCTCAAAGATTGGTAATGCTTTATAAAGTTTGGGTTGAAGCTCATTGCTTACAGTTATTATGATGCCGCTTCCTAAGTGACAGTAACAGTCAGGAGAACCCCACTTTATTGGTCGTATTTGCCAGAATTAACGGGAAAGAATCAGGGGGAATTGGGATTGAAGAAAACCGTACAAAACTATTCCTAGAAACCGAAAATGCTGTAGCAACGCCATGAGCTTGCCTCGTCCGTTCTGCTGGCGTGTGAGCGTTGCGGGAAGTATCGCTGGTGTTAACCGTACCAAAAGCACGGTGCGGGTGATGTGTAGCAGTGTAAGGACGTGCAGAGCGGGCAATTGCGGTTTTCCCATACCCCTCGCTCGCGCTCATGAGGGCGAGCGCATAATCCCCTTCTTAAAAACAAAGTTTTGATATAGCTAGCTGCGGGAGTGGGAGTCCCACATTAACGCCTCCACAAGCGGGGTGTTACCCACAGCTAGCTAACAAATTCTCCCAAGCAGTAATTCAAAACAGCCAAGACACCTTCATTGTCTAACGACCCAATGTCGCCTACTTGAAAATGCCTAGTAAGGTGTTATGCAGAAACAGAAAGTAATAGATACCGAAAGCAGCCAAGCCCCCTAAAAGCATTACTGGAGATTGCCGAAACTGGGCTATACCAATGAAAACACCAAGGAAAATTGACACAACCATAGCGGTGTGAAGGTCGAACATGAGGAAAAAGGCTCCTTTCTCTGAATGTGTTGCAATCCAGCATAGGTGGACTGCCCAAGCGTCAGAGGCAATGCGATCCAGATTTGAAGTTTTATTAAGCTTTGCGGTAAGTGCCGCCTGCCTTATCCGTGCAAAGCAATTCCCCTTTGTGCCATGCCCAGCCGTGCAAATTACCGCTAGCTGACACTCCTAAACGAGCGTGCTTCCCACAGCGATTTGTTGTAGGCAACCAATTGCTTTCTGAGCAATGGGTCATTTTTTGCCTCAATTTGGCACGTCCACAGAACCATCCCAATCCAAGAAAAACCAACTTTGTGCCAAACTAAGTTTGTTTTTAATCTCTGCTCCTCTGCCTTCTTAAGTTGTGGGTAAGTGCCATCCAACTCGGATCGAGCCAGAAGTTGAGTGTACTGCTTACCTACTTGCCTCCACTTTTTCATCGGAACCTCATAGTAGGGTTCCAGGCATAGAGAGAAAGAACCATCCGCCTCTTCTTTTAAAGTCTCCGCAAATAAATCATAGGCGGATTGAAAGGGATATTGTCTCAGGCTAGCTTGGTGAAAAAATTTGTACCAAAAATGGGCGAATGGCTTGGGAAAACGCTCCACATAACCCGTCCAGATTTGGAGAAGTGCGTGGCGTCTTTTGACATATTTTTCAGCAACTTTGCAAAGCTCCCACGCCCGCTTTTTTTTCATTAAGGGAGCAGTACATTAACTCAGCTTTTAGTTGAGAAATCTCTTGCCGTTTTACAGCTTCCTCAACTGGGTAATAGTCCTTAACAAGCCACTTAGATTTCCAGCACTCAGCCAAAAGAATCTGGGTTTGTCTTGCTTTGTGCCATTCCTCTATCTGAGCTGGTGTCTTAGCTTGCTGTAGGAGGCGATCGCTGGGCAAGCTAGCTATAAGTTGGGCAATTTGCTCATCTATTTCAGGGATTTTTTGATTCATTAGGTAATTCGCGATGAAGTGGAGGACTTCGGATGGTACAGACTAGGAGGGGATTGCGGGCGAGTCAGGAGGCAGCGATGGCTCCGCCCCGGCGCAATCGGCGTCAGAATCCATTTAGCTCGGTACGCGACAATAGCTTACTATCCAACGATCGACATTGTTTGATCTAAGTCCCTACAGAGATCCTTCGCGTCTTCGAGCCCCACTGATAGTCTGAAAACCCCATCCCCTGCAAAGTTACGGTACGCCTCAGCCTGCGTCTCATTGAGTGCGAAAGAGGTTTTTAGCATTTCCTGAGTCGAAATATAGTAGATAAGACTACGCTGATGACCGAGGGACACAGCATAGTGAATGACTTGCAATCGCTGGGCAAAAGCTTGAGCCACGACTTGAGCATCTTTGGCCTGGAAAGCAATCATGCCGGAAAAGTTCCGCATCTGCAGTTTGGCTAATTCGTGTTGCGGATGGGAGGGTAGACCTGGATAAATCATCTGTTTGACTTGAGGATGAGATTCCAGGAATTTTGCCACTTTCAGTGCATTTTCCTGATGAGCTTTCATGCGAATAGGCAATGTAGCGATCCCCCGCATGATCAGCCAAGCGTTAAATGGGCTAAGCGCCCCCCCCAGATGAACCAGCAGATCGCGAATTCCTGATAGTTCATCGCTTGCTCCCAGAACTGCTCCACCAATTGCATCCCCATGTCCACATAAATACTTGCTTAGGGAGTGGACGACAAAATCTGCACCTAAACTGAGGGGCTGAGTTGCTACAGGGGTGGCAAAGGTGGAATCAACCGAGAGCTTTGCACCAGCAGCATGAGCTATTTGTGCGATCGCCCTAATATCCGACAATCTAACAATCGGGTTACAAGGAGTTTCAATATGAATCAGCTTGGTATTGGTTTGGATTGCTGATTCTACAGCCTTCAAATCTGTTGTGTTGACTCGCGTTACCTGAATCCCAAAACTAGGAATCAATCCCTTCATCAACTCAGCCGCACCAACATAAGCAACGTCGCTCATGACCAAGTGGTCGCCCGACTTAAGCTGGTGAAACATCAAGGCTGAAATGGCTGCCATACCGCTACCAAATGCCACACAAGCCTCAGCACCTTCTAAAGCTGCCAATTTTTGTTCTAGCTGTTGAACAGTTGGATTGCCCTCACGGCTATAGAAGAACGTTGTTTGACCCTGTAAATTCTCAGCCGAGAAAGGAGTATCTGCATCGGTCACAAAAGATGATGACATTACAATATTGGGGGAGGAAGCACGAGTAGTGCTATCAGGTTTTTCTCCGGCATGAATTGCTGTCGTTTGCAACCCTTGAAACTCGAAATCATTTGCTGACATGAAGTGAAACATCTCCTGAGTTATTTTTCCAGTTCAAAGTTTCCCTGTATTGCGGTGGCGATCGCCCGGCGAGTCTAGAGCATTACTTTGCAGCAGTACACAAAAGAGAAAGGGTAAATATGGTTTGTGGCACTTTGCCTGCTGCTAGCAGTTAGAAGCAATAGTCAAAATCCGATTCTAAGTCAAAAAAGGCGATCGCCCCAGGGTTCCGGGTGAGGTACTTGAGTTTGCAGGGGGAGGTTAGGCAGGGAAACGCTTATTTGCCGATCCCTTCTAGACTTTCCATAAGGTAAAAGTGAAAGAAGTCACTCCTTCGCCAATTCGACTGGTACTCAAGTGGCTCTGGGGGGATTTGTTGAATAAAGTCAATGCTATCGGGGCGCTGTGTCTAATCTGATAGCGGCTCAATCGCCTCTGGGATTTGGGTAATTGGATTGTTATAGAAGTCCCCGATCTGATTCGACATTTGCTTGAGCACCTCTGGGATGGAGGTTATCTGGTTGTTAGCGAGGTAGAGCTTTGTCAGATTCGACAGTTGCCCGATTGCTTCTGGGATTTTGGTTATTTGATTGTGACCGAGGTCAAGCAGTGTCAGATGGGACAGTTGCCCTATGACCTCTGGGATGGAGGTTATTTGATTGCTATCGAGGTTAAGCTGTGTCAGATTGAACAGTTGCCCGATTGCTTCTGGGATTTTGGTTATTTGATTGTGACCGAGGTCAAGCAGTGTCAGATTGGATAATTGCCCAAGCGTCTCTGGGATGGAGGTAATCTGATTGCTATGGAGGTCAAGCAGTATCAGATTGGATAGTTGCCCTATGGCCTCTGGGATTTCGGTTATCTCATTGCAACTGAGGTTAAGTATTTTTAAGGTGGTTAATTGAAGAACAGCATCAGGAAACTTAGTTAGCCATTTTCCCCTTTCTTTCCCTTTTTCCTGGAATGCCGTGAACACGAACGTCTCAAGCTGCGTACATTTGCCAATTTCCGACGGCAATTCCTCCAAGTCCAGCCCCGACAAATCCAGTTCCTTCAAATTTTCCTGGGCTGCCCGGTCAATTCGTCGCATTGCTTCGTCTCGCGTCATATTCTTTGTCTCGGTAGGATTCATTTCATTGTGACAATAATTTTTGTTTGGTGGAGGAAGCCAGCAAGAATTAGGAGACGGCAGGAGTTAGAACACACTAAAACCGTTTCCCTAAAATTAATCGGGTGATGAATATATTCGAGGAAGGCAATGCGGTATTTCCCCTGTAGGAAAGCATGGAAAGTGAAGCGATCGCTCGTCTGACTTGATAGGCTAGGCTTTATATTGGAGACCGCTCAAAAAATTTGCGTCCCAGCTCTGGCCATCTTTACCTCCTGTCGATAGAGCAGGTGTTGTTTTTTATACTGATTTTTGGGAATTTTATTTAAAAGTGCTACCTTTTAAAAAACATCGACCTGTAGGCAAAGAATCGGGAAAAACCAGTCATATTCAAAGACTTAATAATACTTTACGGTCGCGATTTTCTCGTTTGGTTCCTAAAATCTGGTCTTTCTCAAAAAAACTGCTTTCACCATAGGGTGGCAATGTTTAACTGTGTACCTTACTATAATTTTTGCATAAGAAAGCGATATCATGACTGTGCATGACTACCGAACCCTTTCAAGCCGAATAACTTCAGCTTGAAAAACTTTAATACTTGTGAAACCCGAGCGTTAATTAGTGGGCATTCTCCTGAGAATTTAGCATAATCAGTCAGACTAATCTACACAAGTTGCTATTGAGATAATTTCTGACAACCACCGTTTATCGAAACGCAGTTATTGCATAATTTTCTGCATCTTTACTACTTTGTTTGCGTTCCATAACGCGCTGCAAAATCGTCTCTACTTTCGCAGCAAATACAGCATTTCCTCTCTGCCTCGGTCGTGGGAGATCAATATAACAGTTCATTGCTATTTGACCATTTTCTATTAAAATAACTCGATCGGCTAGCACCACTGCTTCTTCTACGTCGTGAGTGATCAGTAGCGCGGTAAATCCTTTTTGTTGCCACAACTTTTCTAACAATTGCTGCATCTCAATACGGGTCAAAGCATCTAACGCGCCGAGGGGTTCATCAAGCAGCAGCAAGTCGGGTTCGCAGGCGAGGGCTCTTGCTAAAGAAACTCTTTGCTTTTGACCGCCGGAGAGTACAGCCGGCCAATCGCTGGCGCGATCGCCAAGCCCTACAGCGTGAAGGACTTGCATCGCTTTATAGCGAGTGCTTTCTTTGGCATTTACTAGCCCTAATTGCACGTTAGCCAGCACTTTTTGCCAAGGTAGTAGCCGTGCATCCTGAAACATCATTCTCACTTTGGAGTTAAGTTGTTTAGACGGCTTTCCGTCTAAAAAGACCGTGCCTTGACTGGGAGTTTCTAGTCCGGCGATTAAGCGCAGCAAGGTACTTTTGCCGCATCCACTGCGACCCACAATTGCTACAAATTCTCCGGGATTTATTTCGAGGTTGATATCCCGCAAAATTTCCAGATTTCCAAATGACTTCTGGAGTTTTACTAATTCTAAGCGGATTCCTGAGAGTGCTGATTCCATTCTAAAAAACCTCCATATATCTCACAATTCATTGCACAGGCTCATAACAATTAACAGTGAAAAGTTAAGTGTTAACTTTATTTCGCTTTCAAAAGTGGCTGTTAAGCAAGTGTTAATGAGCCTGCTGCTCACCGATTCGGGTGAAGAGCAGATTAGCATCTCTAACTTTAATCTACTGTAAGTCAGTCGATTTATAGTATTTTATGATTAAACAAAAGTATGGCATAGGTATCTACCAAAAGCAAGAGAATTTTTTCCCAAAATTCGGGAACTTTGATAAATAATTGTTAAGAACAAGCAAACCCTGTCCCTGTAAAGGTTCTGCTTGTTCTAGCGACCCTCAGGGGTAACTATCCTTCCCTTACTTCTGGGTGAATTCGCATCCGGTGGCGAATCGGTTTCTGTTTTTGAGTCCGGTGAGAGTCTGCTGTCTTGGGGGGAAATAACCGGACAGTTGCTTTTGGCCGAGATTCGCGATCGCACAAAAATTGTATAAGAGTTATCAAAATTTACATCTCAACTTACTTGCTTTTTAAAATTGACCGTGCTAGCTTACTATCTATAAAATACGCTAAGTCTACAGATTTACCGTACTTAGGAGCGATGCCGTAAATCGTTCATTTTTAAATGAGTCAAAAATAGGAGGACTATTAAATGGCTGATGTTGTTGCGATCGCAGGTAGCCCGTCTCATCCATCCCGCTCCTTTGCCCTGCTGGAATACGCCCGCCGCGCAGTCGAGAAAGAGGGATTAAGTACGGCATCTATCAACGTCCGCGATCTCCCGCCAGAGGTATTAATTTACGGACAATTCGCGAACCCAGACTTAAAAGCAGTCAATGATTTAGTAGTAGAAGCCAAGGGCATAATCATCGCCACACCTGTTTACAAAGCAGCCTACACAGGCGTACTCAAAGCTTACTTAGATTTGCTACCGCCAAAGAGTTTAGCTGGTAAAGTTATTCTCCCCATCGCCACCGGAGGTACCCTCGGTCACTTATTAGCAATTAACTACGCCCTCAAACCAGTGTTATCCGAGCTGGGCGCTAGTCATATCTTGGCTGGTGTCTATGTTTTAGACACGCAGATCCAAAGTTATGACGAAACAAGCGTACAACTTGAACAGGAAACAGAACAAACACTGCGATCGCAGTTAAAAGAGTTTGTCAGCACCTTGCACAGTGGCAAACCCGAATTAGTGGGAAGTCTTCGATCGGAAAATTAGCAACGAACAATATTATTGTTTATGCTCAAAAGAGTGATTTCATTTCTGGCTAAGTTATGGCGATCGCACCTTTCCCTAGCAGTGCTATTTCTATTGGGAATTAGCTTGAATTGGGCGATCGCCGCCTGTAACAATACTCCCCCCCCTACCAGCTCTGCAAGCCCCGCCGCTTCCCCCACAGCAACTGCAGCTAAGGTAGTCCGCATCGGCCATCAGAAATTCGACCCCTTCACCCTAGTCAAAGCTAGAGGCGGTTTAGAGAAACGCTTGCAGCCTCTAGGTGTATCCGTTGAGTGGAAAGAATTTCAATCAGGCCCCCCGATGCTGGAAGCACTAAACGTCGGCAGCATCGACATCGGGCGCACCGGGGACGCTCCTCCAGTCTTTGCCCAGGCTGCTAACGCGCCTCTGCTTTACATTGGTGGTAGCGCCCCCAAAGACCGCAGTTCAGGTATTTTAGTTCCTGCTAATTCTGCAATTCAAACCCTTGGGGATTTGCGGGGTAAGAAAATAGCTTTTACAAAAGGTTCAAGCGCCAATTACCTATTAGCAAAAGCTTTAAAATCCGCAGGTATAAAATGGGCTGATATTGAGCCTGCCAACCTGACACCAGCCGATGCCAGAGCTGCCTTCCAACAAGGTAAAGTAGATGCTTGGGTAATTTGGGACCCGTTTTATGCAGCAGCTCAGGCGCAAGTAGATATTCGTGTTGTTAAAGATAGTAAAGGACTAGCAGCTAACCGCGATTTTTACTTAGCTAATCAGTCATTTGCTCAGCCGAATCCCAAAATCATTGAGGCAATTAGAGAAGAAACTCAAGCAGTAGCGACTTGGGCTGATGCGAATCCCGAAGAAGTAGTCAAAATTCTCGCTCCCCTTCTGAAAATTGATGTTTCTATCTTAGATGTAGTGACTCGACGGCGGAGTTATGGATTTGAACCGATCCAAGCTGATATGGTTGCCGAGCAACAGGAAATTGCGGATACTTTTTTTGAACTTGGCTTAATTCCCAAGCAGATCAAAGTTGAAGAAGTAGTGTGGAAACCAGGTAATTAAAAATCCCCGCTTGTGGGTAAGTGTTGGAGACCGAGGCAGCGATCTATTTTAATAGATCCGATGTCTTAACAATAGATACATTCCTATTCTTTCTGGTGCTGATAGGGTTCCTAAAATGCTGACTTCCGATCCTCTAACCACGATCGCGATCGTCGGTGCTGGCTTTAGTGGTTCTCTCGTAGCGGTTCACCTGTTGAAAACAGCCAACCGACCCCTGCTGATCGAGCTGATCGATCGCAGTCACGAGATTGGCAGAGGAATTGCATACAGCACCGATGACACCAGCCATTTGCTGAATGTATCTGCAGGCAAGATGAGTGCCTTTTCCTACGATCCCGGTCATCTGCTGCGCTGGCTGCACAATAACCGCAGCAAATTGGCGGCATTCCTGCCCAAGGACCTGAACGCCAGCAGTTTCATTCCCCGTCATATCTACGGGCTTTACATTCAGTCGATTCTGGAGGAAGCTGAAGCCGCGGCATCGAGTAACGTTCGGCTGGAGCGCGTCATCGATGAAGTGGTGGCAGTGGAGCCACAAGCCAGAGGTGCGATCGTCTCCCTGCGGAGCGGCCGTGCTTTCGTGGCAGACAAAATTGTGCTGGCAGTGGGAAACGTGCCAGCAGTTCCCAGTGCATCGCAAACTAAGGACGATGACACCCCCTACCTCAGCCATGCCTGGTCAGCTTCGGCGTTGGCAGGGCTTGAGCTTGATGCGCCGGTGTTGCTGATTGGCACTGGACTGACAATGATGGATATGGTGGTGTCGCTCCACGATCGCCACCATCAAGGCAAAATTTACGCCGTGTCTCGCCGGGGCTTGTTTCCGCTGACCCATCGATCGACCAAACCCTACCCCGCCTTTTTGACCCCAGACACCGCGCCCAAAACGATTCGGGGCTTGCTGCGGTGCATTCGGAGTGAGGTGGAGACGGCTGCAGAGCAGGGCTACGACTGGCGATCGGCGATCGATTCCCTGCGTCCCATCACCCAGCAACTCTGGCAACAACTCGGCCGCGTGGAACAGCGACGGTTTTTGCGCCATGCCAGCCCCTATTGGGATGTGCACCGGCATCGGATTGCCCCTGAAATGGGGGATGTTGTCCGGGCAATGCTGGACTCAGGGCAACTGACAATTACCGCAGGGCGCATTCAGGACTATCAAGCGGCACGTGATGCGGTGGCTGTTACCGTTCGCGATCGCCAAACGCAAACGAATCGGGTCTTGCAGGTCAGCCGCGCGGTGAATTGCACAGGGGTACAAATAGATTATCGCCAATTGCCCCAATCCCCGATCGCCAATTTGCGTGCAATAGGGTTGATCCGCCCCAACGACATCGGTTTGGGATTGGATACTGCCGCTGATGGTGCCGTATTAGATGCTCGGGGCAACCGTTCAAGTCTGCTCTATACTTTGGGTACCCCGCGCAGAGGTGATTTATGGGAAACGATTGCTGTCCCAGAACTGCGCGAACAGGCACGGGCACTGGCTGCGACGGTGTTGTAGTCGCCGCCAGTGCGGGGAGTATCTCAAAAAACTTCCTGGCGCAATTGGGGAAAAACTTTTGCAACTTTGTTGAGCACATAATCCCCGTAAGTGCCGCGAAACTCGTGAACGCTGGCTTTGTCCCAACGTTCATTCTTGTTATCATCGACGATCGCTCCCTTGATTTCGATCGGGTGGAGTTCAGCATTGAAATTGGGATCGAAGAAAAAGGGAAATGAGAGGCGAGATCGTCCTGACACATTCTTGACTCGATGGGGAGTAGACCGATAAAGTCCACCTGTGAGGCGATCGAGCATATCGCCAATGTTACAAACAAATGAATTGGCGATCGGGGGAGCATCAATCCAGCCTGATTTTGTCTTCACTTGCAACCCACCTAAATCATCCTGCTTGAGAATCGTGAGCAAACCATAATCGGTATGCTCTCCCACTCCCCAGGATTGCCCTTGCGGATTGCTTTGTGGTGGATAGTTGAAAATGCGAAATAAAATCAGGGGATCTGTCGTATAGCGATCGCGGAAGTAAGATGCTTCTAAGTTCAAACTAAGGGCAATTCCAGCCATTACTGCGTGACCCAGTTGCGTCATGACTGCTAGATACTCCAGCACTGTTTCGCGAAACTGGGGAATCTCTGGAAACAGATTGGCTCCAAACATGGGAACACCTGCTTGAACAGCCGGATGGGTTTGATTCAATTCCGATCCGAAATAAATTCCTTCTTTCAAATCTGGTTTACCATTCGTCAGTTCACCTCCAACCGGAAAGTAGCCGCGCCATGCCCGACCTCCCAGCGCCATCCGAATTTGCATTTTGGTTTCTAAATCTAGAGCAAAAAACTGACGGCTCAGTTGCTCCAAACGGTTTTGCAAGCCTTTGTCTACACCATGCTCAACAATGTAAAAAAAACCTGTGCCGCAGCAAGCTTGTCGGATTTGGTTGGCAACAGTATCTAGGCGATTATCCGATACCAGCGAACTAATATCGATAACGGGAATCTGAGAAACATCTACTGTTAATTCAGTTGCCATAGAGATGGATTATAAGTGGTTAAGATTGAACGCTTTTTATAATTTGAATTGTTCATCCACCGGAATTTGATAGCCATTTGCCAGCCGATTGGTAGCGTTTGCGGTTGCCACGATCGCCATCAGTTCCCCAAATATGGCATCATCCATTCCCTTGGCTCGCCCTGCGGCTGTATGAGATGAAATGCAGTATTGGCAACCATTTGTAACGCTGACAGCAATGTAGATTAACTCGCGGGTCAGGGGATCGAGTTCTCCCGGACCCGTCATCACCTCCTTCACATTCTGCCAGGTACGTTGCAGGGTAGGCGGATGGTTGGCGATCGCTTTCCAAAAGTTGTTGATGTACTCGGTTTTGCGTGTCGCACGAATGTCGTCATACACTGCGCGTACTTCATCACTTGCGTCTTCGTATTCAATCAAATGGCTCATAGTTGTACAGGGGTTTGTAGCTGTAATTTCTAGAGGAACTAAGAAAGAAAAATGGGACACTCTCATCTTTCTTTCTTATGGCTTCTTTTTTCAACCTAAGCTGGCTGATAATTGGGATGCCAAGCAAGCCATTTCTCTTCTAACTTCCTGGCGATCGCATCTGCAAACTTACCCAACAAAGCATACATGATAATGCTCACCACAACTACATCAGTTTGCAAGAACTCGCGAGCATTCATTGCCATGTAACCAATACCAGAGTCCGCCGCAATTGTTTCTGCGACAATCAGCGTCAGCCACATAATCCCCAAGGAATATCGCAGGCCTACCAAAATTGAAGGCAAAGCCCCTGGCAAAATAATTTTCCACAAAAGAGACCTGGCACTCAACCCATAAACTTTTCCCATTTCTATCAATCCGGCATCTACGCTGCGGATGCCGTGAAATGTATTGATATACATTGGAAAAAACACACCCAAAGCTACCAAAAATAATCGAGCTGGATCGCCAATCCCAAACCACAAAATTACTAGAGGGATTAATGCGAGGTGTGGAATATTACGAATCATTTGTAGAGAAGTATCTAGGAGCTTTTCGGCGATTGGAAAAAGACCATTGAGGAAACCTAGAGTCAAACCAATTCCTCCGCCTATGATGAAACCAACCAGCGCACGCCAAGCACTAATCCCGATATGGTGAAACAGTTCTCCGCTAATTGCCAATCTAATTCCTGCACTTAAAACACCTGTTGGTGCTGGTAAAACTCTTGTGGAAAGCCAACCCACCTGCACCAATAATTGCCAGCTAACAATCAGCAGAATCGGTACAATCCAAGGAATCACCTGCTGAAAATAGGAATTTTTGAGCCATTCTTTGTTCATGATGCGCTGGGAGAAACAACTTCTTTTTGTGTGGGAAACTTTTCGTTGGCAACAATTTCGCCAAAAGGACTAAACATTTGTGGTTGATTTACAATCGGTTGGTTTTTTAACGGCAAGCGGGGGAATAGCAATTCAGCCACTCGATACGCTTCTTCTAAGTGGGGATAACCGGAGAAAATGAAAGTTTCAATTCCCAATTCGGAATATTCCAACATTCGTGCAACAACGGTATCGGGATCTCCCACTAAAGCAGTACCGGCACCGCCTCTTACTAACCCTATTCCCGCCCACAAATTGGGGCTAATTTCCAAAGCTTCGCGGCTGCCTGTATGGAGTTCAGTCATACGTCGCTGTCCTTCAGAGTCCATTCTGGCATAAGCTTTTTGGGCGGCGGCGATCGCATCTTCATCGACATATTTAATCAATCGATTTGCGTCCTCCCAAGCTTCACCCTCAGTCTCCCGTACAATGACATGAAGACGAATCCCAAACCGCACAGTTCTACCCTGTTCTGCTGCTAATTTTTTCACCGCTTCAATTTTTTTTGCTACTTGTTGCGGCGGTTCTCCCCAAGTAAGATAAACATCAATATGCTTAGCCGCAATTTGTTGTGCTATGGGCGATGAACCCCCAAACCACAAGGGAGGATGGGGAGTTTGTACAGGTGGAAATAGAACTTTACCGCCCTTAATTTGGAGATATTCACCGCTAAAATTGACTTCTTTATCTAGCACGTTAGTGGAGTTACTTCCTTCAAGCATTGCCCTCCAAACAGTCAAGAATTCATCAGTCA
>JACJNV010000321.1 GCA_014695175.1 Microcoleus sp. FACHB-DQ6
GCAGAAACTAGCCGAAAAAGCTGCTTTTATTTCCCCAATTAGTTCTGGCGCCAACTGCGGGCTTGGCGGTTCCGACGATTTTTCAGCTTATATCGGTTCCTCCAGCGGAAATAAAGAACTTCATTTAATAGGCGTTTACGAAGCTAATGCGGATCACAAGAACCGAGATTTATCAAAAAGTGCGATCGAAGTCAAAGTAGAACGCCGAAACAAGCCGATAATTCTCGCGCTTTCAGCTTATGAACCCGTGCAATGGAACATTACCGCAGAACCGGGCGCAGTTATCGAAAAAATCATTGTTAACGGCTACCACAACCAAACTGTTTCAGGAGTTTCGGGAATTCCGGTAGAAGAGCACAGCTACGAAGAAACCGGAGACAATCTCGGCGACTTTATCTACAAGTGGGATGCTACCGCTGGCAGTTCCAATACTTCCTCCCTGGTGACTAAATTGGAACAGGGAAACCGCACCAGTTTAACTTCTTTTCAAGGATGCTACAGAGGTAAGAACTTTAGTATTAATTGAGAGCAGTGACAGAGGGCGACAAGTTATACGATTTTCGATTTTCGATAGGGAATAACTGATTAAATATGGATTTGGAATTTGTTACAGTTCCATGCTTTTTTTTACTGGTGTTAAAACCTATCCCCCTAAACTCACAAAACCCGCGCCGGCGGGTTTTTTATTGAGAGTTAAACTTATTTGCACCTCTATGGTATGATATCCGGTGGCGCGATCGCCAATTCCCAATTCTAACAATACTAATATATTGGCTATGAAATACTGGCACGAAACGCTCGCAGTAGCACAGCGGATTTTAATTGAATTGGGGAGGCGGCGACGCAGCTTAGTCTTGTGGAGTATTTTTCCAGTTTCTATCTTGCTAATTAACGGTTTAATTTTAAAAGAACGCGCTAATCTCAGCACAGCAAAAGCCTTTGAAGTTGCTGCACCTGCAAGCTTAGTAGGAGCGGCTTTATTTTTTAGCTGTCTCGGCGGGAGTGTCGCAACAGTAGTAGCAGAGCGAGAACAGCATACCCTCAAACGCTTGTTTATTTCCCCGCTGAGCGGCACTTCCTACTTTTTAGGAATTTTCCTGGCTCACAGTTGCATCGGCATCGGTCAGGTAATTTTAGTATACACGATCGCCTCTTTTTTAGGAGCACAATTTCAAGGCTCTATCCTGTTAGGATGTGCGATTATTCTGCTCAGTATTGTATCTTATGTAGGTGTAGGTTTTATTCTCGGCACCCAGTTTGCGAGGCGCACTGAAGATGTCAACTCGCTAGTAGCGGCTTTCGGCGTTCCTTTGTTGATTTTAGGAGGCGCATTTTTGCCAACTTCGCTGTTTCCCCAAAGTTTGCTGGACCTCGCCCAGTACAATCCAATCTATCACATGAACGAAGCGCTGATGGGTGTGTGGGCTGACGGCAAAGACTTGGGTGATATTTCCCAACACTTTTGGTATTTATTCATATTTTCTATTGCCATGATTGCAGGTGGATGGCTTTCTTACCGCAGGATGCTGAGAGTAGAAAGAAGACTTTAAAACTATCTCATTATGTCGTAATTATTCATCTCTCTCTTCTCTACCTCTGCGCCCTCTGCGCCCTCTGCGGTTTAATCGTTCAGAAACAACCGTAAATATATAAAATAATACGGAGAATTAAAGCAGTGCTACAAATAGAAAAGCTAAATAAGTCCTATGGCGAGCGTTCAGTGCTTAAAGATTTAACACTGCACATCCAATCTGGAGAAATTTACGGTTTGCTCGGACCAAACGGGGCGGGAAAAACTACAACTATCAATATTTTATGTAATTTGCTAAATGCAGACAGCGGCAAAGTTTTTATTAATGGCGAACCTGTTTCCGAAGCTACAAAATCCTTAATAGGTGTAGCGCCTCAAGAAAATTTGCTTTACAAAAGCCTTAGCTGCGAGGAAAACCTCAACTTTTTTGCTCAAATTTACGGCTTAGAGCGCAAGCAGCGGCGCTATCAAGTAAGACACTGTTTGAAAGCAGTAAATTTGACAGATAGAGCTACAAGCCCAGTAGAAACTTTGAGCGGAGGAATGCAGCGCCGTTTGAATATTGCGGTGGCTTTGGTACATCAGCCTAAATTAGTAATTTTAGACGAACCGACAACGGGTTTAGATATTGAGGCTCGCTATGAAATTTGGGATTTGATTCAGCGATTGCAATCGGAAGGAATTACAATTCTGCTGACAACTCACTTGTTGGATGAAGCTGAGCGTCTTTGTCAGAAAATCGGGATTTTGAAAAATGGCAGTATTGTCGCTGAGGGCAGTCTAGAAGAGTTGCAAAAACTGATTCCGGCTCAAGAAATTATCGTGGTAAAAACCGACGAAGAAGCTGAAGTCATCGCCCGCGCTAAACAATACAGTTTCATCCCCCGCCGCTACGGTAGCGATTTGGCTTTTTGGCTGCCGGAACGTTTGGAATTAAAAGAAATTATTTTGCTGTTCGACGGGATTTCTATTGACTCAATCGCTCGGTATCCGGTGCGATTAGAACATATTTATGTCGAGGTGACAAAACAAACTGTATCTTAATCTGCGTCTATCAGCGTACATCCGCCACCATCTGCGGTTAAAGTTCCAAAGTAATTAACTGAGCAATTTCTTCTGTCTGAAAACCCAACGCCATCGGCTTTTGCACTGCCGGAATCACCTGCACATCATAGAGTTCTGTAACAATTCCTTCAAACCGCAACCAGTGAACGATCGCCCCCGTAGTCAAATCGATCGCCATCATACCACAGCGAGCCTCAGCATCCTTTGCTACCAATAACTCATCCAATTCTAAACCGCTAGCTGATTTTACCGTGGGTCAAGATTCGATCGCACTAAGCGGAGGTTTGAGTTTTGGTCAGTTGGAAATAACTCAAAATACTCAGGGAACTCTCATCAAAAATGTCTTGACAGGAGAGGAGTTAGGTGTGATGATTGGAGTGAGTGCCAATGCGATTACATCGGCGAATTTTCGGCTGATTTAGGGAAGGAAGAAAAGTACGATCGCCCATTCGATCCAAAAGGGATCTCGCACTTGGCCCAAAAGTCGATCGCCAAGTTCGATCGCACTTGAGAAGCCCGACTTCTTTAAGCCGTCGGGCTTCTCGCCTTCAGGGCCAACCTTTCCTAAACTGTCTTAGCCCATTCGATCCAAGTTTCCATCGGGCGGAAACCGACTGATTTGTAAAGCTTTGTCGCGCCTGTCAAACTGTCAGCATCAACGCTGAGTTTAGCTGTGTTTGCGCCCGCCGCTTTTAAGGAGTGCATACCGGCCAGCAGCATCGCTTTTCCTAAACCCATTTTCCGAAAGTCGCGCCGCGTACCCAACAATTCAATCCAACCGTCTTTTGTGCCGCTGCGGGCGTTTTTTTGGGGTTTGATTTGACAGTCGCAAAAAGCTGCAAATTTGCGATCGCCCGAAACAGCAATCAAATCTAATTCCGGCTGATAATTCGGATCTTGCATCCAGTAGCGCACGGTTTCCGCAGTTAAATCGTGGTGATTCCAGTGATCGATAAATGACTGGTTGAACATCTCTACCCAGGGTTGGATGTCTTGTTCTCCTGATACGTGTGTCAGCGCAAAATCTGCTGGAAATTCGGGTGTTGGTATGGGTTCGGCGAGGGATCGGGCCATTGTGAGAAAATAGCGATCGACCTCAAAGCCCTGTTTTTTTAACAGCAGGATTTCATCTGTTTTATCCTCCCGGCTGTAGGTACGCAATTTCGCGGGCAAATTCCGTTCTTTCGCCACTTCGCGCACCCGCTTTTCGCCCCACTTAATTATGTCTTTTTCTAAACTTTCGCCACGGACATTTGGATGCACGTAAAACCAGAGAGAAGCGTCTATTTCATTCTGGGAATCTGGCATATCTAGGAGTGACAAACCGATTAGTTTGTAATTACCATCTTCCCACAACTGCACGTCGCGGGCTTGGTCGAGTTTGGGTGCATCAAGTACGAGCTTGAGTTCAGTTGCTGAGACTTCTTCGCCGAGTCTATCCACTGCTTCGCAAGCGTCGATCAAATTTGCGATCGCGCACCAGTCAGTTTCGCCCTTGTACGAGCGTGTTGTCAAGATATTCATAAAAAACTTGCAATCCGTAATTTCGGACTGTTCCTCTTAATTGGTATTGGCAAACAAGTACAGTGAATTTCTTGCAAAAATCCTAGTTTTTGATTATTAACCGCAGATGAACGCGGATAAACGCGGATGTAATGCAGATTTATTGTGGTGTCGATAAAACTCAGAAACCTGTTTATATCACCCAGGCTTTCAGGTTTTATCTTATAGCGCAATCATAAAAATTGGTTGGCCCTTTTGGGCTAGTTTTGTATGTGAGTTTATGGCTGGATGTCGATGAGTCGCGCTCTCTTTCGTTACCAAGCTTGGTGCTTAAGTAACTACTATTGTTTGAATAAAGTTTCTACAGCTAAGTAAAGAAGTTGTCACCCCCACCGGGTAGTTGATTTTTACTTTTGCTCTGTTTTACAATAAATCCTTTTTCAGGGATTTTTGCCTCCTCCTGTTAACTCGCCCGATCGGGGGAGGGGAGAAATTGAACTTATTTAAAAGTTCCCTATTGCAACTATAACCTGAGCTGTTTTTTTTTGCAAGTTTGAAATCGAGGGATTCTTGCTAGTATTAACGAGGGTGGCATTTGATTGCAGGAGCGCTCCGGCTTTTAACCAGCCGTAACTGTAATTTTTATAACGTTTTTCCCGGAGTTGAGGATTTAATTTTATCCAAACGTTAAACTAACGTTAAACTGTTTTTTCAGATTTATATGAGGTAAATATGCTCGACAACCTCGATTTAGATATCTCCCTGGATAAAGAAACCTACGATGCCAAGATAGAAGTTTTAATGAAACAGTTGCGATCGCTCCAACTGGCCTGCTGGGAAAAAAAATTGCCCGCAATTATCGTCCTCGAAGGCTGGGCGGCCGCCGGTAAAGGCGCGCTGGTCAAAAAAATGGTGGGGTACATGGACCCGCGGGGGTTTGCCGTCCACCCGATTTGGCCGCCGTCAGATGCAGAAATGGGCTATCCTTTCCTATGGCGGTTTTGGCAGAAACTCCCCGCCCGCGGCAAAATTGGCTTTTTTTATCACAGTTGGTACACTCACATTTTAGAAGACCGATTGTTCGATCGAGTCTCCGAGACAGAAGTACCGACAGCCATCAGGCAAATCAACGCCTTCGAGCGGCAGATGGTAGATGACGGCGCAGCAATTGCCAAATTTTGGATTCACCTCAGCAAAAAAGAGCTCAAGCACCGGCTCAAAAAACTAGAAGACGACACCTTACAAGCTTGGCGAGTGCGGCCCGAAGATTGGAAACAAGCCAAAAAATACGAAGAATACACAACTTTTGCCGAAGAAATGGTAGCCCAAACCGGCACGGGCCCAACACCTTGGACGCTAGTGGAAGGCGATTGTCAGCGGTGGGCCAGAGTCAAAGTTTTAACGCAAATGACAGCGACAATTACAGAAGCCTTAGACAAACTGCCGATGCAATCTGCACCCGTAAAATTGCCACCTCAAGAAAGCTTGCAACCCAGCGAACCCGACTTGCTGGCCCAAGTAGATTTAACTCAATCGCTGTCGCCCGACGAATACAAACAGCAACTTCGCGAACAACAAACCCGTTTTGGCAAACTGCAACAAAGCATTGACGAAGAGGAAATCCCCGTATTAGTGCTGTTTGAAGGTTGGGACGCCGCCGGTAAAGGAGGAGCAATCAAACGCTTGACGGACGTATTAGACCCCCGCAGTTACACCGTTAATGCCTTTGCGGCCCCGACAGACGAAGAAAAAGCACATCACTACCTCTGGCGGTTCTGGCGACGGCTGCCAACGGCTGGTAAAATCAGCATTTGCGATCGCAGTTGGTATGGTAGAGTGCTCGTCGAGCGAGTCGAAGGATTTGCCACCGAACCCGAATGGCGCCGAGCTTATCAGGAAATCAACGAATTTGAGGAGCAACTCACCAGTTTCGGTTGTGTCTTAGTTAAATTCTGGCTGCACATCAGTCCTGACGAGCAACTAAAGCGGTTTACAGAGCGGCAAAACAATCCCTTTAAACAATACAAACTCACCGAGGAAGATTGGCGAAATCGGGAAAAGTGGAATTATTATGAAGTGGCGGTGAATCAAATGATTCACCGCACCAGCACGCCGCTTGCTCCCTGGACGCTAATTGCGGCCGATAACAAGTATTATGCTCGTGTTAAAGTAATTCAAACGGTAACGCAGGCAATTCGGAATCAACTGAAGCGCCGATAAATTGGGATTGGTGAATGGGTAACAGGTAATGGGGACAAAAAGCAGGCAGCAGAAAGCAGAGTTGAATTGCCAATTTCACCTGCAGCGTGCTCGATTCATTACCAATTATCAATCAACCATTACCAGTTATCAATTACCAATTAACGGTCAGCAATCTGTGACTGGAAGTAGCGGGCTTGCAGCCTGCAACCAATGGTTGATAGCTGACCGGAAGCGAGCATTAGGATAAATGCGATCGGGCTGCGTTATTGGCGAAAGTTAAAAACTCACCGATTCCCGTATTTCCTTCCGCAGCTAAATTCGAGCTCGTTTCCAAAACTTCTGTACTAATTTATGAAGACACAGAATATTGCAAGATGCCAGAACTGTTAGCTCGCATTCTATTTCTATTCCTCCTGTTCTCACTGCTCAAATCGTGGTGGGATCAATCAGGAGGCAAAGACAATCCATTATTAGATCGCCTGCGCGTTTTGCTGCTGATCAGCCTTTTGATCCTAGCTTTTTTTGCGCCAGACACCCCGGTCGGAGCAGCGATTTTCGGCCTCATAGCCTTCTTCTTTAAGCCGCTGGGTTTTTCAATCACGCTGCTGGTGATTGCATCGGCGCTGATCACGAACGGGGGCATCCGCAACCCGGCGCCGAGAATGATCTTGGCAGCCCTGCTAGTTTTGATCCTTTCGAGTATGCCAGTGGTCGCTTACTGGTTCGCCGAGCAAGCAGAACGGGACGCCGCCGCAGCCGTCCGCACAGTTTGCTGCGACGAAACCGCAGCGGCGATCGTCCTGCTGGGCAAGGGAACCACTCAGCCTCACATCCCCAATCGAGTAGCAATTCAACTGACAGATACAGGCAATCGCCTGCCATACGCTGCCGTTTTGTACAGAAAACAACTCGCACCTATGGTCATCGTTACCGCTGGCCCGAGACGCGAGTTGGAGGGTTATGTTGGCGAAGCTAAGGATATCGAGACTTTGCTGGCAAACAACATGGGCGTGCCACGCAGCAGTATTGTTCTAGACGATAACGGCAGCAACATACGCACCAGCGCTGAAGAAGTGAGAAAGATACTCGACAGCCGTGGCGCCCCGCGCAAAGTCATCCTGGTAACATCTGCGATTCAGATGCGGCGTGCTAGCCTCGCTTTTGCAAATATGGGAATCCAGGTGGTTCCTAGAGCTACCGACTTCTACACTTTTCAACCCACCTCAGGAGGGAGTTCGAGACTGCGCTTAGACGCGGGAGATTTTTTGCCTAGTGCAGAAGCTTTGGTAACTACGACGCGAGTATTCGATGAATATTTCGGGTCTTTCTATTACTATTTGCGCGGCTGGCAGGCTCCCAGGGCCTAAAGTGGCAAGTTGCTGGTGTTTTTCTTAGGCAACAGCGACTGCTCCCCAGATTGGTTTAACATCTGATGAGAATGAGACCTTTGTGGGGAGCTGTATTTTCGCATTCCGGCGGGGTTGCCGACGACCATGCTTGCCATTAATAAAAACAGCGCCCAAAAGAAAGCTGTCTCCGACGCAGGGGGTGCTTTTTTCGTTGGTTCTGGAGTTTTGACAGATTCGACGTTGACTTTGATATCTAGTTTCCCTTCAATTTCTTTGCCTTTGAGAACTCCGTCGCTGCATACACCCTTAAAAATCATGGGAGCGGGTTTTGGTGCTTCTGCTTTAGCTTCTGCCATTTTTTTATCCTGGTTTTTGTAGATTCGGTTGGATAGTACATTCTCAGAGGTTCGGGGGGTCTCCGGAAAGGATGGCGCGAACTCTGAAAGAATTAAGTTAAATATGCACCCCGCCCCTTGCTGGGGCTTAAAATAAGAATCTGAAGGCATTTCAAGCTAGTGCTTGTTTGTTTTGGGTAGCAGCATTGCCTTGAAGCTGCTAATTATTTATCTGGGTGAAGGAGAGATTTTTATGCAAAGAACAGATTTTTTCTGAAAAATTGTCAATAAATTTATTTGCTCCCGGCCGGCCCAAACGTCAACAGCCTGAAGATCGATCGCACTTACTCTCATCGAAGAATCCCGGTTTCTTCCAGGATCTGGCCCAAGTGACGCAATTCGGTTAATAAACCGGGTTTCTGGGTCAATATCGCACCAGGAATGCCAATCTAAAATTTCAAATGTTCTAAATAATCGAGAGTGAAAATACCCACCAGCAAACTATCTGGCTTGCAACCCGAACAACTGGAAGCTTGGGCAAAAGAGGCAATTAATCGCAGTAAATCCGGTCAAATCGCCGCGTACATACCCCTCCTGGCGCGAGCCGACCGACACGGGTTTGCCGTGCAAATTCGGGCAATTGACGGTCAATTTTTGAGCTGGGGTAGCATTGCTCAAACATTCCCGCTGATGAGTGCAGTCAAGCCCTTCGTGCTGCTTTATTTGCTGTGCGAATTGGGCGAAAAAACGGTATTTGACTGCGTTGGCTGCGAGCCTTCGGAACTGCCTTTCAATTCTTTAACTCAACTCGAAATAGACCAAGGGAAGCCGAGAAACCCCATGATTAATAGCGGGGCGATCGCCCTAGCGTCTTTGATTCCCGGTCAAAATGCTGTGGCGCGCTGTCAAAACTTGCTCGGCTGGCTGAATCAACAGGCAAACAGTCAGTTATTTGTTGACGAGTTAATGCTCGATTCAGTGAATGCAATGCCGAATCAAATTAATTGGAATCTAGCCTTGAAAATGGTAGAATCTGGTTGTATTCAAAACTCTAAAATTGCTATAGAAACCTACAATCGCGTTTGCTGTTTGTCGGGAACTGTGGAGGATTTAGCTAAGCTGGGAATGGTTTTGGTAAATAGTGGCGATCGACAAATCGGGGAAAACTGCCGTACTGTCAAAG
>JACJNV010000322.1 GCA_014695175.1 Microcoleus sp. FACHB-DQ6
CGTTTTCAAGCTCGTTCAGTAATGGCTTTTTTCCGTGAGGCTCTAGAGGCCCATTCTTGTGACTACTTTCCTATGCCTGACCTCATTCCCGAATTTCAGACCTGAATCCTTACCAAGAACCTTTGCTGCCATGAATCCATTAGAAGGAATGTGATGTGGTGTCAGATTATCGCCTCTTCGTCCAGCTTTAAGCAGGTCTCCGTAACATCCAACTGCGCCTTCCCCTGGGAGAAGTCTGTTTGTAGAATTAGCTATTTCTATTCTCCTATTCGCTGCTAAGGGACATGATATTACGACAAGAAACCCAGTGTCTATGAAGCACCTCTTGCTAGTTTACCCGAACAATTCATCTTAAGGTAGGATGCGTTTAAGCTTGGGATTGTTGTTGTTGCAGAAAATAGCCGACGAGATAAAGCGAACCGCAAAGGATTGTTAGGTTGTCACCTGTAACAGCAGCATCTAAAGCTGTTGTTAAGTCGGGGAAGGCTTGACAGAGAGTTAATTCGGGGCAGATAATTTGAGCTAGGGTGGCTAATTCTGCGGGGGATGATGAGTTTTGATCGGGTACTGGTACTAGGTAAAGTCGATCGCCCTTTTTGAGTAATGCTTTCAAAATATCATCGCAGTCTTTAGTCGCAAGAATGCCGATTACCCAGTTAATCGGTGACGGGTGATTGTTCAGGCGATCGACATATTCACGCAGGGCGATCGCTGCGGCGGGGTTGTGCGCGCCGTCAATTAATATATTGCGGTTTTTCCAAGTTGTCGGCTGGAGTCTTCCGGGCCATTGAGTTTTGGCGATACCGTTTTCGATGGCGGTTGGGGAAATTTGCCATCCTTGCTGTTGGAGGTTTTGCAGGGTGGCGATCGCAATTGCTGAATTCATTAGTTGAATTTTTCCCAGCAGCGGCAATTGATATTTTATTTTAACCGCATTTTGATTTAACTGATATTCTGCGAATCCTTGTCCTAAATCTATTGCTGGTTTTACCCAAGTTGCCCGACAGTCTAATTCTTGAATGCGTTTTTCTACTACTATTCTAGCTGATTCTGGCAATTCTCCGATAACTGCCGGACATTTTGCTTTGAGAATTCCCGCTTTTTCCCCAGCAATATCTGCGACGGTGGGACCGAGTATTTGCCAGTGTTCGAGGCTGATAGAAGTGATGACGCTAGCGAGAGGTGTTTCGCAAACGTTAGTCGCGTCTAATCTTCCTCCTAATCCAGTTTCTATGACTGCGATGTCTGCTTTTTGTTCGGCGAAATACAGCCAAGCTGCTGCGGTGATTATTTCAAATTGAGTGGGAGTTTCGGTGTTATTTTCGGTGGCGGCGACAACTCGTTCTAGACACTGTTGCAATGCTGTTGGGGAAATCGGTTTTTGGTTAATGCAAATTCTTTCTGTCCAATCGATTAAGTGCGGGGATGTGTAGCGTCCCACTCGATAGCCTGCTTCTGTTAGTACGGAAGAGAGATAAGCGCAAACGGAACCTTTGCCATTGGTGCCGGCTATGTGGATAATGGGTACTTGTTGGTGGGGGTTGTCTAGTTTTTGGAGAAGTTGGTGAATTCTTTCTAAGCCGAGATGGACGCCGAAATGTTGGTAAGATTGAAGGATGGATTCTGCATTCATTGAGGATTATTGGATTTTTTAACGAACCGCGAAGGCGCGAAGGGCGCGAAGGAAGAGAGGAGATAGATGTCGATCGGTATGAATATTATTTCTCTGTTTTCGGGTTGTGGCGGGTTGGATTTGGGTTTTCGCTTAGCTGGGTTTAATCCGATTTGGGCGAATGAATATGATAAGTCTATTTGGGATACCTACGAGTTTAACCATCCTGAAACTCTTTTAGATCGCAGAGATATCAGAAAAATCAAATCTGATGAAATTCCCAACTGTATTGGGATAATCGGCGGGCCTCCTTGTCAAAGTTGGAGTGCGGCCGGCGCTAAACGCGGGATTGATGACAGTCGGGGTCAACTTTTCTGGGAGTATATCAGAATTGTGCGCGACAAGCAGCCTTTGTTTTTTTTAGCCGAGAATGTCAGCGGTATCTTAGCTCCCAGAAACAAAGAAGCTTTCACTTATATATTATCGCAGTTTGAGGACATCGGGTATCGGGTTTCGTACAAGTTGTTGAATGCTAAAAATTTTGGTGTTCCGCAAGATAGGCAAAGGGTGATTGTTGTTGGTTATCGGCAGAATCTGGGTTTTGGTTTTGAGTTTCCCGAACCTGGAACCGATGTTTTGACGCTGAAAGATGCGATTTTTGATTTGCAGGCCGCCCCACTGTCAGTTAAGGGTAAATTAGATAATTATCACGATTCTGTCCCAAATCACGAATGTGCGGATTTGGGGTTTTCCAGCATTTATATGTCGCGGAATCGAGTGCGAATTTGGTCGGAACCTTCTTTTACAATTCAGGCAAGCGGCAGACACGCACCTCTCCATCCTCAAGCTAGTAAAATGATTTTGGTTGGCAAAGATAAGCGCATTTTTGACCCCAATTCGCCTCAGCCTTACCGTCGGCTTTCTGTGCGAGAGTGTGCGAGAGTTCAGACTTTCCCGGATGAGTTTATTTTTAAGTACAAGTATATTGCTGATGGATACAAAATGGTCGGCAATGCTGTTCCTGTGAATTTAGCAAGAGTTTTGGCAAGTAAGATTTGTGCGGATATTTCGGCATTAGGAAATTAACATTCTTTTTAGTTTTACCCTAGAGAATATCGGGTCAAGTTGTAAGGAGTGTCGATTTTAACTGTAATTATAATCGCGGGGAGCAAAGGCGACCATTAGTGTCAACCTAAGACTAAAATCCCTGATAAATATCGACATCCCTATCGCGGCCAAACTTGGATTGCTATGTCGGCTAGCTTCTGAGCACGTTCTTTGATTGCCTGAGCATTCCAACTTGTTATATCCTGAAAGTATTTATTCAGGGAAACATTAGATTGTAGGTAAATGGATTTCTTTTCATCAAAGGGTTTGTTTCCGATTTCTGTATTGTACCCTGTTAACGTAAGATTTCCCAAAGTATGTAGAAACTGCTTGTGTACATCAGCATAATTTGTACCTAGCATGGATTTCCACTGGGAGTTTAATGTTTGGGGCATAATGTGTTCTATGCTTAAATTTTGCTTATTTACCTGCTCCTTGCTAAGTAAATCAGTTAAACTTTCCAGCATAAGTTTAACTCGGTCGTTAGAACCCTTCGAGGTATAGACAGGGGTATTGAGAATCCCTTTGCGAAACTCTTCATCTGAAGGCCAGATTTTGGTTTTTTCGTATCCACCCAGAACTTTCCGCAGTCCCTCCACCAAATCATCAGGATTGGCTTCCTTGACTTCACCGTACAAATTATTAAATACATTGCCTAAGCTTCTTGTGGAAACGTTAGCAAACCAACGACGCACAAAATAAGATTCTAAGTAACGTAGAATTTTTTCAAAGTTTTCAAGAGAAAGTTTCTGATGCTCATAGTCATAATAAACGTTGAGGAGAAAAATATGACAAGTAGTGAAGTCTAAACGGAGCAATCGCTTGAACCAACTTTGCAGACTCACTTGAGGCTCATTGTTATCAAACTTTAAGCATTGGTAGTAATTAGCAAATTGGACAAGTTCTTCCAACTTACCTTCACTGTCATTTTTGGCACGATCAAAAAGATTTTTAATTTCTTTATAAACTTCTTTTTCGCCAACTGATCTTCCGTCTTTACGCAAATAAAACCAAAATGCAGTTGTCAGCTCACCCGCATATTCTTTTGGGGCCATATTAGACTTAAACTTATCTTGAAGAGGCAACCATTTATTCTGGTATATCTCTTCTCGTCTCTCACGAGGCAATTGCATGAAAATATAGTTGCGAACTAAGTCAGCTTGGGTTAATTCTTGTCCCTTATAGTTTAAGCTTTCAAAAATCAGATAAGGGTTGTCTTTATCATCAGAAGTGATAGTGACTAGAATTAAGCGCTCTAAAATGACGGCCTTAAACTTGGCTATATCGAGTGTAAAATCTTTATCTTTATTAGGATTTTTAAGCTGCTTTTTAAAAAAGTTATAAGATGCGTATATTTGGTCTTTTTTGGTCGATCCTTCTTTTTTAATTTTTTTATGTTGGAGAATAGTTTGATAAGTATCTCTATCTTCTTCAGTTGGCAAAACCTTATAAAATTCTTCATTTTTTTTGTATTGGTTTGTTAAATATAGACTGTATAATTCTTGAGCCAAATCTTTGTTTTTTTGTGTTATCAAATGATCCCACATGGCAGCTAATAAAATAGTAAGAGTAATCAGACGTTGCTGCCCATCAATTACCAGATAAGGAGATATGCCATCTGCTGTTCCAGCTATTGATTGAGTGACAATAGCTCCTAAAAAATACGAACCTTCTACTTCATCATTATAAAGTTTCATTAAATCTTCCCAGAGAGTCTCCCATTTGTCTTCAGTCCAGGAATAAGGTCGTTGAAAAAGGGGGATTTGAAATTGCTTAGTACCTTCTAATAAATTGCGTAGACTGGTTTCTGATGCTTTCATCTTTATACTGAATATAAGTACACATTTAGTTTACAACTTCTAGTGTATCAGTATAAAC
>JACJNV010000323.1 GCA_014695175.1 Microcoleus sp. FACHB-DQ6
TTGATAGAAGATTGAAAATTTCCGGCGCTCAGTGGCGAGCTGAAAATATTAATCAAATGCTTAAACTGAGGTGTGCTTACTTGAATAATTTAATAATCTAGAAGTTTATAGACGCCTGCTTCTTTTCCATTATCCTAGCTTCACTTTAGATGTTCCTACAAGCCTGTTTGGTTAGGGTAGGGCGAAAATTTTGGCGTTCTTTTATATAGTTGAGAGCGAAAAGTTTTGTACTATATCATACTTTTACTCATTTACAAAACCGGGATGCTCCCATACCAGTCTGCGATTGCGAGTTCCGAAACTCTAGAAAATTCGTTGACGTTGTGGGTGACGAGAGTCGCTTGGAGGGCTACGGCTGTCCCTGCAATCAAAACATCGATCGGGCCGATGGGAGTACCTTGTTGCTCCAACTGGGCGCGAATTGTAGCAGCCGCAAGAGCAGCATCGCGATCGAAAGGAATAACGTTAACTCTGCTCAAAAATTGCTGAAGTTGTTGGGTGCGTTTTGCCGGCGAATTGGATTTAGCAATGCCGACTTGCAACTCAAAAAGGACGATCGTAGAAACGACTATTTCCTGGGGAGAAACATTAGCAAGGTTTTGAGCAACTTGTCCTTGACCTTTGAAATAGTAGATCAAAGTGTTGGTATCCAAAACGTACATTTACAGACTCTCCCGCAGGATGTCTTGTCCGGATTCAGCACGAATATCTTCCAGGGATGGAAAATCTTTTGCCCAAGTTCCAGCAAGGGAAAAAACAAGTTCAGTCCAAGGAATCGGAGAGTCTACGGTGTCTGTTGGTTGGTTTGCGCTCAGGTGCTTGGCACAAACGAATTCAGCGAAAGTGAGAATTTCGCTGGCTTGGTCTTGGGGAAGGGTTTTGACGATTGCGTAAATCTGTTCAGCGATGGTCATAATCTGGTTCTAGGTAAGGTGCAGATTCAATTATACAAAACCCATTTGCTTCCTGCTTTATCAGTCTTCGTCGCTGTGGACTTTGCCCAATAAAAACTTAGCTGAGCACTGGCGGCAATCCTACCTCCTGCGGCTGCACAAACCTGCCATTAAAACTAACAGCTTTATCCTCAAAAGTCCTCGCTTCCGCCACCGCTTGCCGCAAATGAGCTCGCTCCATATCGTCCTGAATTCCCCCCACCAAATATACAATTAACTTGGTCGCTAAATCCTTTCCAGAAACTAGCACTCGCTTTTTGTTCGGATCGTACAAAATCCCGTACCAGGCAGACTCAGGATTGTCCATGTGGCTAAATCCTTCATCCACATCGAATCTGCGGAGTTTGTCGAAAATAGATTTCAGGGAAAGTTTCTTTCTAAATACTAGAATTCCCAAAGCATTAGCTAAAGCAATTTGACCGACTGGACGGAACAAAATATTTCCCTCGCCCCCTGGCTTTTCAAAACTAAATCGGCGCAATTCAGCCGTTTCTTCGCCGCTTTCAATTCTTTGATAGCTGGGTAAAGTTGCTAAATGATCGAACAATTTTTTAAACTCTTCAATTCCCTCTTTTAGTTCTTCATCTTCGGGACGCATGGGAATTAAACCTTTTCGTTCCGGCTTCCAATGAGGGAATTTGTATTCTAAATACCGTTCGGACATATCTTGCAGCGCTTGCAATGTGGTTAAGACAGTTGATTTTGCTGCGACTGTGGCGCTGTCCCAATTGACGCGGGGGTTTCTGTCATCTTGCTCTTTTAATAAGGGATGGGTGACGGCAATTTTTCGGGCTGCGATCGCAAATCCGTTGTCCTCGTTCAATAATGCTAGCTGGCCCTGACTCAGCGTTACGGCCATTAGGTTAACGTGCACAAAGATCGATCGCACGCGCCGTTGTGCTTGCTGTCGCGTTTCCCCGGCTACCGCCGCCGGGATAAACTCAATTCCGATTTTTTCGTGAGCTAATTTATACACTGTTTCGGGGTCGATTTGATACTCTTCTGCTAAATCTTCCAGAGTAATTGCAGCGCCGACTGGTTTTTTATTTTTGTTGTATCTTTGCAGAATTCCGGTTTTAATTAAACTCATTAAACCTTGAACTCCCATCAGCCGATGCTGGCCGTCTAAGGCAAAAATTGAGAGTTCTTTAGAAACATTCAAAAGCCCTAAGTTCTCGTTTTTATCAAAGGATGTAAATTCAGTTGCGGATTTGGTTGCTACGCCATTTTTATCCCATTCCTCGGCTAAAGGATTATCTACCCACGGGGGACTGACGACTACTAAAACTGCGGGGAATTTGTGCGATTTTCGGGCGGCTAAGTATTGAGTGAGGGCTGCTTGGCGCGACCAATCTAAGGGACGCTGGATAATTTCGTCAATGGTTTCGTCGTCGCGGACGATGTTGTTGGTTTGGAGGTCGAATTTTTGGCGGAAAAGCGGCATCTGGGAGGCGAAACGGACGCGAGAGTCTAACCATTCTAGGGTTACTGACCCGATGTATGCTTCGCTGTTTCCCATCTGGGTTTTTTGTACGAAAATGCGATCGTCCTTTCCTAAATAATTATCTAATAAAAGTGCGATTTCCTGTCTGTCGCTATTTTCTTTTTCTAATATTTTGCTAGCGAGGTCATCCGCTGGATTGCTATTCATCGGCGGTTTTTATATAATTTTGGTATTTTTAAAAAAAATATCATATATTAAACTTCCTGTCAACACTTGTTTTTAAAAAAACATTGTGAAATACTTAAGCTATACCCTAATAGCCCACCTTATTACCATAAAATTGGCAAAAAGTCAATAGCTATTAATGCCCAATGCCCCATGCCCCATGCCCCATGCCCCATGCCCCATGCCCAATGCCCAATGCCCAATGCCCAATGCCCCCTGCCCCATGCCCCATGCCCAATGCCCCATGCCCAATGCCCCATTCCCAATGCCCCATTCTAAAATATGTCTACTCCTTCTTTTGAATACATTTTGCCGGTCATCCGGGGAATTCAAGCGGGCCGCGAATATTACGTGTCGATGTGTCCGGTGCGTTTTTTGCCCAAATTGTTTCCCTTTGAATCTGAAGATTTGCCGCCGTCTATGCGGGCGAAACGCGCGCTTAACAAAGCTAGGATTCCCGAAATAGCTGATTATTTTGTTAAGAATCCTACAAATTATACTTGTGGGGCAATTGCTGCTTCGATTGATGCGGATATTACTTTTGAAGCAGTGGGAAATGAGGCCGAAGAACGGAAAATCGGTCGCTTGCGGGTGCCGATGGATGCTAAGTTTACTATTAATGACGGACAGCATCGCCGGGCGGCTTTTGAGATGGCTTTGAGGGAAAATCCGCAGTTGGGATATGAGACGGTGGCGCTGATTTTGTTTCTCGATATTGGGTTGGAAAAATCGCAGCAGATGTTTGCTGATTTGAACGGTTTTCAAGTTCCTTTGGAGGCGTCACTCAGTCTACTTTACAACCACCGGGACGATCGCGCTTTTGTGGTGAAGGCTGTTGTTAAGCAGGTTGAGGTTTTCCGGTGTTTGACTGAGATGGAGAGGGGGAGTTTGAACGGGCGATCGCACAAATTGTTTACGCTGAGTGCGATCGATCGTGCTATCATGGCTTTGCTGTCTAATATTCACGGCAGCGAACAGGCAAAACCCTCTGGTTCTCGCACCAAAAAAGAACAGAAAGAGGAAGAACTTGCTCAAAAAATACAACTGGCCGTTAGTTATTGGAATGCGGTTTGCAGTTTTATTCCAGATTGGCAATTAGTTCTGCACAAGCAAGTTGCGGCGGGGGAAATGCGCCGGGATTGCGTACACTGTCACAATCTTGTGCTTGAGAGTTTGGGGGAAGTTGGGGCCGCTTTGCTGTGGGTTTTTCCTGAGAGTTGGGAGGAACGTTTGAGCCTTTTGCTGCAGGTTGATTGGTCGATTTCTAATCCTGATTGGGAGAATGGGATTTTGTTGAAAGGGGGGATTTCTAAGTCGAGGGCGAGTGTTAGTTGGATGACTGATTATTTGAAAAATCGGTTGGGTTTGGAAGCCGCAGATGCAGCACAGGCGGGACGCCCGTGCCACAATGAAGGTGGATAATATGAGTTAAATCCATTCTAGGTGGGCTTTTACTTGATTTACTGCCATTTTTACAGCATTAACACTAGCTGTTATTCTATAGTTAGGAACTAGATTATTTGGACTATTGTCCGACAAAACCACATTTCCTTCCCAAAGGTGGCTTTTTCTTGACCAATCAAGTTGAGCAAGTTCTGATACTTGTTCTGGATCGAAGCAATAGCTATCAGCATCATAAGTGCAGTAGAGTAACTTTCCTAATATTTCTATTCCCACACTCCTGCCCAATAAACAACTTTCTTTAAAGTTATCAATTTCATTGACTGTCAAATCATTCGCATCTGTCTCATAAATGTATTGAGTTAGACTGCATTCTGTAAAAAATTGATTGAGGCAACTAATTATAGCTGCCGAACATTCGGATAAATCATAATCTTTGAGCTCGTTATTCGGATCGTTAGCAAAAGCGCAACTAACAGCCTTTGCTACATAATTCATTGTATATATTCGCTTTTCTTTAGATGATGGAGAACCTTTAACTTTCTCTGTCTTGCCCTTGAAAATTGGCACTTGTTCAATTAACTGTTTGCAAATACCTATTCGACCTTCCATTTCGCCAAAGGACAATAGTAAAGATTTATCCAGCGCTTTTGTTTGCGCCATATCTCTAAAGTCTCTTTGACACTGATTAAAGTTGCCTTCTAAAACTAGCGTAATGGGGAAATCATTATTTCCAATTAACTCGCCGTTAGCACTCTCAATCAATTCGTGAATAGCTCGCTTGCGGTGCTGTCCGTCGGTAATATCTAACTTAACGCCACGAGGGATAACTACTAAACAAATTCCCCGACTTAGTTCGATAATTTGAATCTTCTCTGGATCGACATTGGCAGTGAGTGTACCCACAATCCAGGGTTGGTCTTTTCTAACGCGCTTGAGAATGTACTCCTTGACTTCCTCAGCATGACCCTTAATCTCTGGACGGTTTTTACCAGACTCAGGCTCGTTATTGGTAGAAGGTCTTGCTTGGAGAAGAGTAGGCAAGTCATCAGCAGGCACGTTGAATTGTACCATTTTTCGCTTTCCATGCTCAAAAATTAAGCCCGGATAGCACTTCTGACGGTGGTATCTGGCGAAGTACGGCTCAAGAAATTCATCTAGTCGCTGGTTGAGTTCTGGCTGAGTCGAGCTGTCATTAGCCATAGCTTGTAAATTAATTTAAAGGTTAATATTTAATTGTAAATCATCACGGGTTATAGTAGTTAGGCAGACTATTACGTTGAAAGCTCAACGATCAAGGGCAAACAATTATGTTGCGTCACAGCGGGGAATTCACAGCACAAGTGTTGCTGCTTGGCAAGGGGAGATTGGTAAAATGACACAAGCTCAGCAGATGCCACTATTCCCACCGCGCAGCGTTAAGCAATTAGTGGATGATGTAGAAAATTTAACTCAAGAAATTCAGGATTTGTATTGTAGCGATGAAATCCCCTGGATTTTAGGTGTATCTTTTGGAAAAGATTCGAGCGCAGTATTGCAGTTAATATGGTATGCAATCGCAGCACTCCCACTGGAAAAGCGCACAAAAACAATTCATTTAATTACAACAGATACGCTCGTTGAAAATCCCATAATTTCTACCTGGGTTCGCAATTGCATTAAACAGGTTAAGCTAGCAGCTAACCAGCAAAAAATGCCAGTTGAACCTCATCTGCTTCATCCTTCCGTTCAAGAAACATTCTGGGTATGCTTAATGGGAAAAGGCTATCCAGCACCTCGAAATGGATTTCGCTGGTGTACCGATCGCATGAAAATTCAACCTGTCAATCATTTTATTCGTGAAATGGTTAGATCTCACGGTGAAACTATTGTTGTTTTAGGTACTCGAAAGGCTGAAAGCAGCAAACGCGCTGCAACAATGAAAAGGCATGAAGCAGGTAGAGTGCGCGATCGCTTAAGTCCTAATTCTCGTTTAATTAACTCTTTAATTTACACTCCTGTGGAAGACTGGCGGGATGATGAAG
>JACJNV010000324.1 GCA_014695175.1 Microcoleus sp. FACHB-DQ6
TTCCGATGTTTGAACTCCGCAATGATGCGGGGAAGGCAGTGAAGATGGAATATGTAATTGCCGATCTCTGGCAGTTGCAGCAGTATCAGGCTGCGTTTCGCGCGGAACGGGGACAGTTGCGGGAGATCGTACCGGCGATCGATCGAATGTCCAAATCGGGAGATTACGGAATTGTTGGCTTTGAAGACGGCGCGATTTTGATGCGTCAGGGTGCTGTTTCTAATTCTGCATCGGTTGCTGCTTGGACCAGTTTTCGCCGCGAATTGGAGCCGATTTTGAAGAAAGGGTAAGCGGGTAGACGAGCTCGCCATTGCTTGCTTCAGTGGCTCAAATCTTGAGGAAACCTGTTTTTTTGGCAGCAATGGCGATCGAGCAATTTCGTGCAAAAACCAGGTTTAGGCATGATTTTCTGTCTTGGTTGCTGCCAAAAGTCAGGCATTCGGCATCAACTTACGATCGACTCAAATTTGAGGCTGGTTATTATACAATAAATCTGTTAATCGTAAACATTAAGATATATAAATTATTTGGAGGGAGAAAGATGAAAATTTTGGTATTGGCATGGGAGTTTCCTCCCAGAATCGTAGGCGGTATCGCCCGCCACGTATCGGAACTATATCCAGAATTGGTGAAGCTGGGGCACGACATTCACTTAATTACAGTAGAGTTCGGCCATGCGCCGATGTACGAAGTGGTGGAAGGAATACGTGTGCATCGGGTGGTTGTGGGGCACGCCAAGGACTTTTTTCACTGGGTGGCGAACCTCAACCAAAGCATGGGCCACCAAGGCGGAAAACTGATGCTTGAGGAAGGCCCCTTTGATATCATCCACGCTCACGATTGGTTAGTGGGAGATGCGGCGATCGCCCTGAAGCATACTTTTAAAGTACCGCTAATTGCCACCATCCACGCCACGGAATACGGGCGCTTCAACGGCATCCACAACGAAGGGCAGCGCTATATTAACGCCAAGGAAAACGACCTAGCTTACAACGCTTGGCGGGTAATTGTTTGCAGCGATTATATGCGGCGGGAAGCCGAACGGGTACTATCGACTCCGTGGAACAAAATAGAGGTAATTTACAACGGAATCAGGTCGGAAAAAAAGCCCCGCTGGCACGAATTTGACGCGATGAACTTCCGCCGCCAGTTTGCGGCAGACGACGAAAAAATAGTCTATTATGTAGGAAGAATTAGCTACGAAAAAGGCATTGCTGTATTTCTGAATGCTGCACCTAAAGTAATTTGGGAAATGGGAGGTAAAGCGAAAATTGTAATTGTTGGCGGCGGCAATACAGACCATCTCAAACACTTAGCTTGGAATTTAGGAATTTGGAATAAGTGTTATTTTACTGGCTTCATGTTTGAGGAACATCTCGACAAATTCCAGACGGTGGCTGACTGCGCGGTTTTCCCGAGTCTTTACGAACCTTTTGGGATTGTAGCATTAGAAAGCTTTGCTGCAAGGGTGCCGGTGGTTGTGTCGAATGCGGGCGGACTTCCAGAGGTGGTGGTGCACAGTAAAACTGGCGTTGTTACTGAGGCAAACAATCAGGATTCTTTGGCCTGGGGAATTTTGGAGGTGCTGAAAAATCCGGGTTACGCGCGGTGGTTGGTTGACAATGCTTATGAGGATTTGGAACGCCGATTTAGTTGGCAGAAGTTGGCGATGGAAACCGAGTGGGTTTATCACCGGGTTGTGGAGGAAAGGGCTGAGGTTGATTGGTAAGAATGCTGACTGTTGACTGTTGACTGTTCACGGTTGACTGTGAGTAGAATATCAAGTTTTTTTGTTGCAAATATTAAGAAATTGTAACACAATGATATAGATACACTCGACCTCAGCTTGAGCGCACTCAGAAGATTTAAAGGGAATTAGCATCTTGAATATTTTTAGGGACATCGATCCCCAACCCAGACGCAGCTTGCTGACTTTATTCACCGCAGGGCTTCTATTCTGGTCAAGTTTGGCTTCGCTGCTGCCAACTTTGCCGCTGTACGTTCAATTTGTGGGCGGCACAAAACAGCAAATTGGCTTTGTGATGGGTGCATTTGCGATCGGACTTTTGCTATCGAGGCCGCAATTGGGTAAAATAGCCGACAGCAGAGGGCGAAAACAAGTTTTGCTTCTAGGTGCGTCAGTCGCTGCGATCGCCCCTTTGGGCTACCTGCTAGCTCAATCTATCCCCTTACTGTTACTTATTCGCGTTTTTCACGGTCTTAGTATCGCCGCTTTTACTACAGCTTACAGCGCTTTGGTAACAGATTTATCGCCGCCAGGAAAGCGGGGCGAATTAATCGGTTACATGAGCTTGGTGAATCCTATTGGTTTAGCAGTTGGGCCGGCTATTGGCGGATTTGTGCAAGCTTGGGTTGGTTATACTCCTTTGTTTGCGATGTCTGCGGCTTTCGCTGCAATGGCTGTATTTTTTACCTGCAAAATTGCCGAACCTAATTTTGCAGATTTAACACTCTCGGACTCGCTATCTGAGGACAAAAATAGCCAAAAATACTGGGAAATGCTCTGGAATCCGAGAGTGCGGATTCCGGCTGTAGTGTTATTGGTGGTTGGTTTAGTATTTGGAACTTTGAGCACTTTTATGCCTTTGTTTCTCCAAGAAACGAAGGCTAATTTGAATCCTGGATTATTTTATTCTACGGCGGCTATAGCCAGTTTCGGTATACGGTTGCTCACGGGACGGGCTTCGGACAAATACGGTCGCGGCTTGTTTATTTCTGGCGGCTTAATCTGTTATGCCGTATCTATGTTATTGTTGTATTTTGCTAACAACAGCAGTGCTTTTTTAATCGCCGCTTTGGTTGAAGGTTGCGCGGGCGGTACGGTTTTGCCGATGATGGTAACGCTGATGTCGGACAGGTGCGAACCTTATGAAAGGGGCCGCTTGTTTTCGCTTTGTATTGGCGGATTTGATTTGGGGATTGCGGTTGCAGGGCCGACTTTAGGCTTTGTTGCTGAACAAGTTGGCTACAGAAATATGTTTGGTTTTGCGGCTGGACTCGCTGGTTTAGCTTTGCTGGTTTTTATTACTCAGTCTAGCAAGGGGTTATCTAATTCGATGAAATTTGCGATCGGTCGAGGCAAAGATATTTATGCTTTGAATCAGTAAACGTACCAAATTAAAAAAGTTATGAGTTTTAAGTGTTGAGTTGAATTAATTTCCTAATTCAAAACTCATAACTCAAAAGTCATAACCTTTAGTAGTGGGCTTGGAGGGATTCGAACCCCCGACCTCATGGTTCGTAGCCATGCACTCTATCCAACTAAGCTACAAGCCCCTGTTGAGTTGAGATTTAATCTAAAATTGATTAAGTTCTTTTCTCACAGAATCTAACAGTAACACCATTATCAAAATAATGCAAGACCTTTCCCAAACTTTTTCTAAATTGCCCGATGTGGCACAGCTAACTCACCTCGACAACAGCGGGGAAGCCCAAATGGTGGACGTTTCAGCGAAGGTGCCGACTGTGCGACAAGCTGTAGCTGCTGGCCGGGTGCGGATGTTGCCGGAGACTTTTGCGGCGATTGAAGCGGGGAATGCGCCGAAAGGTGATGTGTTGGGCACTGCAAGGCTGGCTGGAATTATGGCGGCGAAACAGACTGCACATTTGATTCCTCTGTGTCACCCTCTGCCGCTGAGTAGCGTGGAGGTGCAGGTGATGCCGGATGCTGGGTTGCCGGGGTATCAAATTCGGGCGACGGTGAAAATTAAGGCGGAAACAGGGGTGGAAATGGAAGCGCTGACGGCGGTTTCGGTGGCGGCGCTGACTTTGTACGATATGGCTAAAGGATTGGAAAAGTCGATCGCCATTGAGTCAATTCGACTGGTGAGTAAAAGTGGCGGCAAGTCTGGAGACTATGAAAATGTAGAGGTATAAGTTTCATGCCGAAAGAGGGATGCAGCATTAAAAAAGCTGCACTTATGATTAAAATAGGCACTGAACTACTAATATCAAGTGAAAAACTATGCCTCCTCGTTGGCCCCGCAAACCCGATCGCAATGATCCCGAGTACCGCCGCTTAGATGACCGGATGAATTTTGCTATCCACGTCGGTCTTTTTTCTGCTACCAATTCAGGTTTGTGGTTTGTTCACAATTTGCAAAAGGCTGATTGGCCTTGGGCAATTTCGGTAACGGGTGGATGGGCTCTAGTAGTTTTGGCCCACGCGATTTACCATTTTGCGATCGCCGATTATTCGCCCCTCACCAAAGATTCTGGCTGAAGGCAGTTGACGGCGATTTGTTAAGTCTTTTGATTGATAACAAATAACTTTCGGCTTTTTGATATGGCTAATACTACACAGGCGATCGAATCCTTAGCAGCCGAAATCGGCGAAAATGTCTACATTGATATTGCCAAGTGGCATTTGTATCTCAATGATGCCCACCTGCATACCGTTGTTGCCCAACAACTTTATTCAATGCTGGAAGATGGCAATTTAGATGCTGACAAAGTGGAACGAGTTTTGCAGGGAATTCCAGTCAAGTTGGGCGGCGGCAAGCGGGAAGTGCCACTGGCAGATTTAATTCCGATGCAGTGTCAAGTTCAATTGATGGATGTTCTTGAGGAATTTCAGCGCAAAATGTAAAGTAAAGGGCGGGTTTTGTACGCAGAGTGTGGGCGTTGTGTCTGGTATTTCGCCCTTAACCCGCCCCGAAAATTTTATTTGCGAAAACGCCCCCGAATGCGATCGACAAACATATCAACTTCCGGCAACTTCATCTGACTGACAAACAGGGCAAAAACCCCTAACCCTACAAAACTTGCCACACTCAACTGCACTAATTGAATTACCAAACCTTCAGTACCCAAAACTCTTTGACAGCCTTGCAGAGTAGCCAAGGTAACGAAAGCAGTTAGACAACTGCCCGAAGTTAACCCCAGAAAAGGCAAACTCCACTCCCCCCAAGGCAGGCCACCCAGCTTTTTATTTAAACAGTACAAAAGCATAACCATCGAAAGAAGATTCACTCCCACCGTCGCCAAAACTAATCCGGGCGCCCCAAAAGCTCCTACCAATAAATAATCCAAAAGAGCGTTTAAAAAGATATTGATAATACTGACACGAAAAGGGGTTTCTCCGTCTCCCAAAGCGTAAAATACCCGTACCACAACGTCGCGTCCCAAATACACAAACATTCCAATACTGTAAGCCATCAATATCGGCGTGACAAACTGCGAGGCCGATCGATCAAAAGCATAGCGTTCGTAAACAACGCGGACGATAGGCCCGGCCAGCGTTACCATTAAAGCACTCAGGGGCAGCATCGTAAGGGCGGTCAAAATTAAAGATTGACGAATTCGATCTTTTAATTCCGGCCAATCTCTCGGATCGGTGAGGCGAGAAAATATGGGTAGAAATGGCACTAAAATTACATTAGAAATGATGCCTAAAGGCGTCATAACTAACAAGCCACTGTAACCCAACGCAGAGGCAGCTTGAGGGATGTAGGATGCAAAAAAGAGGTCAGTATAGACATTAATTTGCAGCATTCCTGATGATAAGGTAGCAGGAACCATCACCTTAATTACTTCTTGCACTCCCGGCCGTTTAAAATTAAACCGCAAGCGCAATGTTCCCAAGCCGGCGCGCCACTGCGCCACCAGTTGCACCACCCACTGCAAAACTGCACCCGCTAAAGTTCCCCAAGCTAACACTAAGCCACCCATTAGTGCGAATTCCGGCTGAATAATTTTGTCTCCGAGTTGCAGGGCGAGAATCCCCAAACCGCCGACAAGTGCAACGCTGGAAAATAAAGGGCTAATCGAAGGCAACCAGTACATATCGGCCGCGTTGAGAGTGCCGAAACCAATGCCGATCAAGCCTGAAAGTAAGGCCATCGGTGCCATAATCCGAAATTGCTGGACGGCAATTGCTTTAATTTGTAAACCTTCTGCTGTTCTATTTAATCCCGGTGCTACCAAATCGATCAGGGGATCGGCAAAAATAATTAAAGCGATCGTCACCAACAGCAATATGCCCCCGACTAAGGTGGTGATAGTCTCGACTAAGGGTGCTGCTTCTTTTTTATCTCGGCGGGCTAAAACACTGACTATGGCGCTGTGAAATGGCCCGTTAATGCCTCCGAGCAAAATAAATAAGAAACCGGGGATGACGTAGGCGTAGTTGTAGGCATCGACGGCGACACCGACTCCAAAGGCTGCGGCGATCGCAATTTGGCGCACCAATCCAAAGACTTTGCTAATTAGAGTGGCGAGTGCGACAATGCCGGCAATCCCTGCGAGGGAACGAGAGGGCTTCTGTAATTGGGACACAAATGGTTACAAACGCTAATGCTAAAAGGATTCACTTATTTTAATCGCGAATCGGGAGAATCATATCACGAACTCATAAAACTTCTAGAGGGAATTGCGCTTATACCAATTTTATCGATATTACTGACTTGGGGAAATTCAATAATCGATCGGGATTATGCGTCCTAAGTACAAACCGCCGTTTCGTGCTATGATGCGTCAATCTAAAATCTACAATCTACACTTTACACTCTAAAAATGATGACACAAATTAGTTGATAAAAACCGATAAATAACAGAGAGTTGATAGCTGATGACTGATTGTGTGAGTTCCCAGACTTATTTCAAAAGTTCGGAGCCAGGTATTCGGTTATAGGTAAAACCGAAAATCAAAAATCGCAAATCGCAAATCGCAAATCTAAAATCTAAAATCTAAAATCGAATGACTGGCTTAATTTACAAATATCCTCCTCTTTTACCCGGAATTCTCATCAAACGTTACAAGCGATTTTTTGCGGAAATTGAACTAGATTCGGGAGAAATAATCACGGCGCACTGTCCGAATACTGGCCCGATGACTGGTGTTTACATTCCGGGCAATCCAGTGCTAGTATCTCCCAGCGACAATCCTAAACGCAAGTTAGCTTATACTTGGGAATTAATTAAAGTTTGCGACACTGTGCCAACTTGGGTGGGAGTTAATACTGGGCTGCCAAATCGAATAGTTAAATTAGCTTTGGAATTGAAATTGTTTCCCGAGTTAGGCAATTACAGTTTAATTCAACCCGAGGTTGTTTACGGCACTGATAAAAAAAGTAGAGTTGATTTTTGGCTGACTGGTGAGGAAAAACCGATTTTTCTGGAAGTGAAAAATACAACTTGGGTAAAAGAGGAGTTGGCTCTATTTCCCGATACAGTGACGGAGAGGGGACAGAAACATTTGAGAGAATTGATAGAAGTGGTGCGGCAGGGTTCGAGGGCTGTAATGCTGTATTTTATTAATCGCGGGGATTGTACAGATTTTGCTCCCGGGGATTGTGCCGATCGCCTTTACGGAGAATTGTTCAGACAGGCAATTAGTGAAGGTGTAGAGATTTTGCCTTGTCGCTTTGACGTGACGCCGGAAGGGATTCGCTATTTGGGGTTAGCAAAACTGGATCTACTAACCCTAAATGATTAGTTTAAATTGCCTGCATTTCTCGATCGACCTCGACACCAGCGACACCCGGTACGGTTTTTAGTCCTTCTAGCTTCGATTGAGAAACTTCTCCAGTAATGATGCCAGTAACAGCTAGCACCTGCTCCACTTTCATTCCCGCCGATTGTAAGGCAGTCACAACAGATTGAATTACCGGTAAGTTTTGGTCGTCAACAGTCACGATGATGCGCTCTACTTGTTCATCAGACATATTCAGCATCCTTGGTATAGCGGTTAGAGTCCCGACTTCTTAAAGAAGTCGGGACTCTGGGTATTCTGCATCACGGAGCTTGTACCAAGCCACTTCCGACAGCACTTGGTAATGGTAGTGCCATAGCATGACAAGTTAGCACTTGCCAAAGTTGATCACCTCGTTTACCAGTCGATTCGGCATACAGGGCGGCGATCCCAGCTACGTGCGGTGTAGCCATGCTAGTGCCATTCCAGGCAGCATAACGCCCTTTATCCACAGGCAGCGATGAGTATACTTTCACTCCAGGAGCGGCGATATCGACTTTACATCCTGGAAATACGCCAGAGGGAGACGAGAATGCAGCCACTTTGAGGCAGTTATCGACGGCTGCAACAGCCATAATCGACGGGCTATTGGCTGGTTGCCCGACGGGTTTGGGCCCGTGGTTGCCTGCGGCTGCAACGATCAGACACCCATTTTGCAGTGCCCGACGACCGACAGTTTCGTAGGCAATAGACGGTGTTGGAGTGGTGTTTCCTAAGGACATCGAGATCACTTGACATCCGTTGGCGATCGCCCATTCCATGCCAGCCAGAATCCAGCCACTAGCGCCACTACCGGCATTACTCAACACTTTACCGACATAAATGGTCGATTCGTAAGCGATCCCGTACCTGCGGCCGTTAAGATCCTTGAACCCGCAGGCTGTCCCGATGCAGTGGGTACCGTGACCGAACCCATCTTGTACATCCTCCCCAGGCACGAAAGATTGCGATACGATCGATCGACCCGCGAAGTCAGGATGCAATAAATCCATCCCCGTATCCAGCACCGCAACTTTCATTCCGCTACCACTCAACAGAGACTTCATCGCCTTCGTTGCCTTCAGACCCCAAGTAAACTCGGTATCATCGGCAAAACATACTTGTTTCTCGATTTCTGCTTCGTCTGTAGTAGCAGTGGCTTTCTCGTACAGGTGATTCACCGCATCGCGATAGCCCTGCAAATAATCTACCGACAACCCCTCCTCAATGGCGTAGAAAGTGGTCTCAGGTTCGATCGCCAGAATAGCCGAATCCTCTCCCGCTGAGGTCATAATGCTGCTGAAAGCCCCTTCGTCTAACGAGACGACGGCAACGCCGAGAGTGGGAAACACCGCTCCCCCTGCTGCTTCAATTTGGCTCAAGTCTAAAGCAGAGTCCGGGAAATCGGCAGCGTTTGCCAGGCCTGTGATGCCAGTTTGGTCGTTCAGAAGGTCTAACCCTTCTATCACCGCATCATCGCGGAAAGTAATAATGTAACGCCCTGTTGTTTCATCGGCTTGGGCAGTTTCTGGG
>JACJNV010000325.1 GCA_014695175.1 Microcoleus sp. FACHB-DQ6
TTACCAACACCGCTAAAAATACCGAACTCAGATTCAAACGGCTCCACTCATCCCAGACAAAAAAGCCAATTCCCACACCGCCTGTCAGCATTTCCACCGCCACAATCACCAGCCAAGCAATCCCTAAACTAATCCGCAAACCTGTAAAAATGTATGGCAAACTCGCCGGCCAAATTATTTTGGTAATCCGCCTCCCGCGCGGCATTTCCAACACTTGCGCCACATCCAGATAATCCTGGGAAACGCTAGAAACTCCCAAAGCTGTGTTGATAATTGTCGGCCACAAAGACGTGATAAATATGACAAAAATTGCCGACGGCTCTGCTATATTAAAAATCGATAGAGCTATCGGCAGCCACGCTAGTGGCGACACCGGTTTGAAGATTTGAATCAGCGGATTGAGCGCCATCATTGCTGGTTTCGACATCCCGATGAGAAATCCCAGGGGAATCGCAACTGCTGCACCCAGGAAAAATCCCACCAACACCCGTCGCAAACTCGCTAGCAGCAGCCAGCCAATGCCTAAATCTCCAGGCCCGCGCTGATAAAATGGATGGAATATGTAATCTAAATTAGCGATTAACGCCTGATACGGAGTGGGAATCAAATCGCTCTTGAAGCTGGCAACAATCCACCACAAGCCAAGAATTCCCAAAAAACCCGCAGCAGGTAACAAAACAGCATCTCGGATGACAACGGGTTTTACACGCTTCCACGTTGCAACTCCTGCAAGTGCGATCGCAGATAAATTAAGCTGTATGAACATTTCAATCTCCTTCAGAGTCAGGGCAGGTACAAGAATCTTGAACAATACCAACCTGAGACACTGACGAAGCCAAACTATCTTTTTCAGAAATTTGGCTTTTCAGTCTCTTCTCAATGCCTGCGAAGTTAGCTGACGGGCTAGGACTGAGAGATGTCCTTCTCCTGAGATTTCAAAATCAAAAACTACACTCAAATTTGGCACTTTTTAACTTTGCTTTTTAATTCTGTAGAGATTCGCCCCGAAAAGTGGTTCCTCCGCTCCAGCCACACGCTTGGTTTGATCGCGCATTGGTGGATTAGGCTTGACGTTTTAAGCCAATTTAACTTAAGCTAGCACGACCATTTTATTTTGTCAATATGTCTTTAGGAGTAGCTCTTGGCGATCGGCGAAGCTCAAATGTTGAGAGAAACTTCAAAAAGTTAACTATTAAACTAACCTAGAGATATAAAATGCGATCGGTTACTTGATTTATATAAAAGCAATGATAGATTTTAGCCAAGCGTTACAAGATCAAATTGATATAATTACCGAAAACTGGATCGAAGCTGTTCGCGACGACGATAAAATCGACACCGCCAAGCAACTCACCTACGATTCCGTGCGCGACAGCCTTCCCATCGTACTGCATGCGATCGTAACTATGCTGTCCGAATCAGAAGACAGCGACCTTCGGACAGTCATACAAGAAAGTTTAGACCACGGGACTGTCAGGGCACAACAAGGCTACGATGCCGAAGAAATTGCGCGGGAATACCGCTTGCTGCGGAGGGTAATTTTCGATGCTTTAGAGCCAGAATTGCTAAAAGGCTCAGCCGCTGAAGTGAACCGAGCTTATCGCTTAATTGATACTGCCCTCGACGAAGCAATTGCTGACTGTTTCCAAACCTATACCCAGGCAAGATTCCAAGAACTACAGGAGATGCAAAACCAATTGCAACTTACCAATCAAGAGCTGACTCGCTTACTTCGCACCAGTCAAGAGAGTATATCTCACTTAGCTCACGAATTGAAAACCCCCCTTACCTCTATTATTGGCTACTCAGAATTGTTTTTGCGCCAAATAAACAATCCTAGAGTTAAAGATTCGGCTCCCAATTTGGCACATATTGATAAAGTCCTCAGCAATGGCAGACTATTACTTAGATTAATTAACGATACTCTCGAAATCTCGCGGTACGACACGGGACGCATAAAATTGCAGCTAACTGCTACAAATGTGCGATCGGCGATCGGCACTGTTGTCGAAATAATCGAGCCTTTGGCCCAAGCAAAAAATTTAGAGATCGCAGTTGACTGCGATCCAGTTCTCGATCAAGTTATGACAGATTACTTGCGCTTGCAGCAAATTATCAGCAACTTGGTGAGCAACGCCATTCGCTACACCCAAGCTGGTACTATTACCATAAAAACCGAATTATTGCCCGACCAACATTGGAGTATCTGCATCACCGATACAGGAATTGGCATTGCTTCAGAAGACTGCGATCGGATTTTTCAGCCATTTTTTCGGATCAACAACTCCCTGGGTTCTGTGATGCCTGACAGTACGGGCTTAGGGCTAGCTATTGTCGCTCGATTAGTCAACCTCTTGCAAGGTAAAATTGAATTAGTTTCTGAAGTAGGAGTTGGCTCCTCCTTCACTGTAATTTTTCCCTTAGAATTGGATGGAGTTTAGATTACTGTTAACTGTTGACTGTTGACTGTTGACTGTTGACTAATCACTGCCAACTGCCAACTGCCAACTAATGACTAATGACTTCTTCAAATCAGAAACCGAATAGTTACATAAACAGCCGCACTTATTAATTGCAGCGCCATCACAGGCAGCCCGTAACGCAGAAAAGATTGAAAAGAAATCCGGCGCCCGTGCAGTCAAAACCAGCCGTCGGCAACAAAACTGCATCTCGGATGACAACGGGTTTGACCCGCTTCCACGTTGCAATTCCTGCAAGTGCGATCGCAGATAAATTAAGCTGTACGAACATTTCAATCTCCTTCAGAGTCGGGGCAGGTACAAAAATCTTGAACAATACCAACCTGAGACACTGACGAAG
>JACJNV010000326.1 GCA_014695175.1 Microcoleus sp. FACHB-DQ6
TGCCAAAACCGCCAAGCAAGAGAGAAAATTTAATTAAATAAGTGACAAACTTTTTTAATTCCTTCTGCGGATACCTATTATTTAGATTCACAATGTCCAGTCTTCCTGCCTGTAAATCGTAGGTAGGCATGACTACCGGATTCCTCGCCGGATAATATCTGTGTTCACCAAAATCGAGTTCCTCAGCAGTAAAGTTAATCCCTAACTGCCCGATAATTGCCCCTGTATCATCGCGTGTTTCAACAATTCCTCCCCAAAGTTTTTTTGTTAACAGTTGTGCTGTATTGGCATCCGTAACTCCTGCCAACAACCGCAAAGTATGACCCCGCAGTGCAGCTTTAAACATATTGGGTCGAAATTCTGGGGTTCTATTCAGTAGTTGCGACGTTAACCCGCAGCCGCTCAAATTGACAGAAAGTAAGATGCGATCGGCGCTTTCTACCTCTGCCATGCGACCATAACCTGCACTTACCCTAGAACCAATTCCGTGTCCTAAAGCTTTTTCCCAAATTTGCCAAATTTCTTCCCATTCTTGTTTTCCAAGCTGCTTGTTGCTGGAAATGCCAAATTGTAGTTTACACTGATAAAGCGAGATTTGTACGTTAGCACTGGTGACAGCATTTTCCATCACTTGGCGCTTTTGCTGAGAGTGAACGACATCGACTAAACGCTCTTTTTCTCCCCAAGACATATCAGCGGGGAAGCCGCCGTGAAAGCGCAAAATTCCTGGTTTTGCATTACGCTGTCCGTTCTCTACAACCTGTCCCCCGCAGTATCCTTCTCGTTTTTCAGGAGGACACGATCGCCAGAAAGCCCCTTTCATGCTAGAACCAGGATAAAATGGCAAACCTTTCGCGCCAATTATGGGTCGAATGACGCCTTCATCTTGTCCACTGTTTGTAACTAAACGCCAGCTAATGGTGTATTGTTTTGTTTCCACTCCTTGCCCGAATTCAGGCATTTTTACGGGTGATTTAGTTCGACCTCGTTTGTAGAGGGGAACGCTTTCATCGGCGCTTTCGGGGACGGGAGGACAGCATTCTAACCATTGTTCCACCCACTCAGAAGCGGGACCAGCATCGCCGGCGTACTGAATTTTGCCCCTTCCTTCCAATTGAGATCGAAACATCAAAGGAACGCGATCGCTATCACTCATCTTCTTCACCTCCATTATTGCCATTATTCTTAGTAGGCTTATAACGTTGAGTCCACCAAACCATACTGTCACAAAGTTGAGTCAGTACAGCTATAGCTACTTTCCGCTGTTCTACAGGAAAATCCCACAATTTATTGGCCATAATTTTAATGGCTGCTGTATCGTCAGAACTGACATTATCATTGGGGATTTTAACACCCGCATTTGCCATAATTTTGACTAGCGCCTTCCAAGTATCCCGCCAATAATCAGCCTTATCTTGATCCTTGACTAACCGAAACTGTTCTCCCCAAAATCGCTCTAAACCGTAAGCAACTGCAACGCGCATTTTGTATGCTTGATTGAGAGCGTCTTTTTTGTCACGATATTTGACAACTAAATCGTGAGCCTCTTGGTCTAATTTGTAAGATTCCCAAGCCATAAATTATACCTCCTTTAAGGTTAGATAGCAGTGACCGAAACCAATTGACTCTAAACCGCCGAGATAAATATCTGTGCCAGTAGACGCGCCAAAAGGTTGCCATGTCTCTTGGTTTTCTTTGAGGGCGATCGGAAATACTAAAATTGTGCCTTCTGGCAAAGCTTCAGTATTAAAAAAAGCTCCTTTTTTCGCCTTTTTTTCCTCTTTGTCTAAGGCAACTCGACTCTGACGATATAAGGCCATATCGTGAATCATGGCAATTTCATCGTCAGCCACAACAACGGCTGGCAATTCCTCTCCTAAAGGAAACCAAGCAGACAAATCCTGAGTTTTCTCAACAGTTAAAAACCCAAAGTTAAAAAATAGCTTTGGTTTGCCATTTACGTCGAGAGCTTTTAAGGTTTGAGAACCTGTATAATTAGCTGGAGGTTTAGCTGATTTGAGAGATGTACCATCTTTTAGCTTGACATAATCTCCCGCAATTCGCTGATAGCGCTTCAGCAAACGAGGACAAGTTACCCAGACAATTGGTTGACCGGGACAAAATACTGGCAACCACAGCAGCGAAGCATATTCAAACTTAACTACAGACTCAGTGGTACTGTCTGGTTTCCCGGATTCTGCTTCCTGACCGTACCATTTATTAGCTTCAGCTTCTCCCAGACTACGGCGGATTTCCGATCGCAATCTTCCCCGAATCGAACTACCGGGAATAATGCCAGTTTGAGTAAACTGGTCGCGGAAAATTAAGTTTAAGTTGCCGCTTTCTTCACCAGCCGTTGCTCCCACATGAACAGGAGCAAGGGTTTCAATAATACCGTAAGCTTTTTTGTACATTATTCAACTCCTTGAATTTCAATTGGCAAACACAAACCGCATCCCACTTGTTTCAGGCTAAAACCTTCTTTGGGAAACCAATTTTCGGGAAATTCCCACCAAGTTTTATCTAAAGGTTCTCTGAGAAGATAGACAGTTCCGGGAGGAACTGCATAGCGTCCCCGTCCCATTTGTCCTTTCGCGCGGTAGCGATAGGAAATGGGTTTATCTGTGAGCATCTCCGGTCGTTTTTGGGAGAAATCTTCATTTTTGGGATAGCGGTATGAAAACTTGTTAGAACCCCAAACTCCCGGTGTTATCAAAGCAAATGAGCGCTGAATTGGTTGGCGTAAAAGTTTGACAATGGGACTGTCATCATCCAGTAGAACGCTCTTGATTTCTACTAAATGATTTTCGCCACCAAAGCGATACCAACCATCTGCTAAAGCATGAGTGGACAGATAAACCAGACAACATTCATCATCCATCTGCACGGAATTTTCCAAAAACAAACCATCTTCTGCTAAAGTACAGCGTTCGTCATCTTTTGTTTTGGGGTGTAAGATAGGGACGTATGTCCAAGGATTCTCGGCAACATCGCCATTTTTCTTAATAGCATCAGTCTTATTTACCCAAGAATTAACGGTTTGCCAACTATACTCAGGATCTAAATCTTCGGATTCGCGATGCCATTTCCCAGATTTCATTTTCCATTCATCCACGCCTTTTTTAGAAATAATTTTGTGCCAAGGAATGGGGACGTAAAAGTATTCAGGATCGTCTGATTTTGCCCAGAATGGGCCAGCGACAAACAAATTATCACTAAGTTCTTTTGGAGAAATATAGGACTTAACTTTGTTGGTGCTGAAAAATAGACCGGAGAGAGTAGCTGCTTCTGGAGGGAATTTTGCCCCCGAACGTCCGACTAGATTTTCGGGCGATAAAAATCCGCCAGAACTCCCGTACATAAATCCTAAAGGACTTATAGTGATGAGATATTTGAACATAGCTGCCATCCGACATTTATTAGGTCACTAATCCAGTAAATAATTTGTTTGGATTGTTCTGGATTTGGGTAATCGCCGACGATGTGCTTCCAGTTTTTTTCTAAGTTCTTCTCGTCTTGAAAGTAAAGTTGAAAAAGAGCTAAAGCTAATTCATCATCTGGGCTGTTTTCCTGGGGATTAAAACTAATAGCATGACGATTTTTTAGATGAGCTAAATCTTTGTAAACATGACTCCAGTTGGGCTTTTGATCCCAGCTTTTGCCGTCCCGGTCTTTGTATTGTTTGAGAATGTGCAAATAATCCCAAGGACAAGTCCACTGCACGTATTGACCGCTGTTAAAAACTACTCGAATTGTAACGCGATCGCGCCCCAAACTCTTCGCCCGTTTCTCCGCCTCCCGACAGTGTTGAAGAATATCTCGCTGCGGCACACTGTGACCAGCCCAAACAAAACCAACACTTAAATTAATATCCTGACCGTGCTCTTTCCATTTATCTGACAATTCCATTAACCATTCTAATGCCTCTATAGGTTCCGGCGGCTTTTCGGGCTTGGTACTGTAAATTACGCCGAGGAAATCGTCACCGCCTGCATAAACAACTCGCCCTAAGTCTTTGGGGAAATCTTTGATAAAATTTCTGCCCCAATTCCGCATGGCTTCGCTGAAGTTTTTTAAACCTTCATCTCCTTTTTCTTTAGCAATTTCCTGAAGTTTTTTGCCAACTTTATCACCATCTCCCATAAACCAGCCAGTCCAGTGTTCTGGTTCACGAATAATGTCGCTAAATGCTGATTCAAGCGGAGATATCCCAATGTTTCTGGCAATATCTTCGTCACGAGTTACCAATCGCTTAACTAACTCAGGAATACTCAGTCTTTCATTAGGGGCGAGAAATTTTCCTTCGGGTTTGCCATCTGGGGGAAGATTCTCTAAAACACAGGAGAGACGTTGATAAAAATCCTTAAGTTCAGCTTTTTCTGGATCGGATAGCTGTCGCCCTGGTTCTCCATGTTCTAAACCTAAACGCGGCCAGGCGATCGCATCTGTGCCAGTCAAACTCGAACTGTCGCCAATCCAGTTAATCGCCGTCCAATCGCGACGCAATTTGCGAGTTTCTAGATTCTTCATCGCAGATTCTATCGAATCTCCGTGTCCCCAAAATATCTCCCAAGTGTATAAACCCCATCGCATCCACTCTAGCTGCCAAAAGTATTCCTCTTTAGGAGGTACTTCTCGTTCTATCCAAACTCGACATTCATTTAATATTTCTTGCCATGACTTCTGAAGGGTATTTGTCACGTCATTCCTGGAAAATTCCCCTTTCCCTTTCAGAAGTATCCGATTGGGCATTCCTTTCTGGATGTTCGGGGAACCGGGAGAAATGACATTTAAACCTGATTTTTCGGCTTGCTGTACTAGCTTGTAACTCAGATAAGACAGAATCAGTGAAGCCCCAAATAAATCTCGGAGTTTGCGGGATTTCTCGATAAAGCCTTGAACGGGTGCAAAGGCGATCGCAGTGTATGCAGGCATAAATTCAATTTTAAGGCGGGCAATGCCCACCTGAATGCTGCTGGTAGTGTTCCAAGTAGCTAACTGCTTAAGTTCTACTCAACTCAATATATCAGCCGAGCCAGCTTCATGTCTTCAGATTCACAATATTTATCAAACTTGTTGCGAAGCCTAAAGCTCTGTAAATAATAGTGTTCCAACCTTTCTAGATTTTTATGTTAATATTGTCTTTTACTTGACTTTTCAGCAACTTACGCGCATCCACCCATCATGGCCAAAAAACCAACCCCTCACCCCTACGCCGACAAACTAACGTTCGATCGCATCATGCTCCTCATCGCCACATTAGTAAACCATCCCGGAATCGGACACTCCGCCACCGAAACATCCGACACTAAATATCACAATGCTTTGCTAGAAGTTCAATCTCAATTACAGAAAATTGCTGCCGAATTCAACATCGAATTTCCCGAAAACTATCCCGCAACTCCCACAATTCGCAAAGACTTAGAAACTTTGCGCCACTACGGAATCCTCGACAAAAGAATGTATCGCTTCGGCTATTATCTCGGTACCGGCGCAATGAATCGCGAAGAACTACTATTCGCATTTCAAGCAATAGCATCTCAAGCCAAATATCAGGGAAATCCCCAAGCCCGCAAAATTTGTGAAAAACTCACTAAACTGTTGCGCGGATTAGATATCGAACTCAAAGGTAAATTGTTTTATCCCGTTCGCCAACACCTAAATCGTGCGATTATTTACACCGATCCTGTAGAAATGCTCGATCGCCAAGAATATCGGAATACCCTATTTCACAAATTAGATATCGTAGAAACAGCAATTGTTCGAGGCCAGGCGATCGAACTTTACCGTCAAGATGATTATTACGGTAAAGGCAAGGTCGGTTTCCGGCGAATTTGGCCCCTGCAACTGATCTATCACGATATCGCTTGGTACATGATTTGCGAAAATTGCGACAACGGGCATTTGAGCGTAGAACGGGTGAATCGCTTTAGTGACTACTGCGAAATTATCGATTCAGAAGGGCGTGGTTTAGCCGTACAGGAACACCGTTTGAAAATAGCTCAAAAGTTGTTAAAAAATGGCTGGGGGCTGTTCTTGGGCAAGCCAGAGCAACAGCAGGCCGAATTGCAGGGTCAACTGAAGTTACAAAAAGTGAAAGTGCGGTTTTTTGAGAAAGTAGTGGGATTTATATTAGAGGGCGATCGGCGGCATCCGCGACAAAAGATTAAAGAAGGCCCAAGGGATAGTTTTGGCAAACTGCTTTATGTGGATTATCAGATCGATTTGCCCGATCGCTCTCTGAACGAATTCAGTCTGTGGGTGAACAGATATATGGATAGCGCCCAAGTGCTTTCCCCGCCGAGTTTGGTAGAAAAACACCGACAAGCAGCGAGAGATTTAGCCGATCGATACAGCTTGTAATCGTGGGGGCGGGTTTTATCAACCATCACTGTCTAAAACAAACCATCTGAAAAACCCGCCTCCACGCACGAATAATCGTTAATTAGGGCTTGCTGGATAAGTGCAGAAAGGTTACACGGCTTGGTTATGCGATCGTCCGATCAAGGAAAGTGTGCAAGATAAACAGGTAAAATAGTACAAAAGCCTTGCATCACCC
>JACJNV010000327.1 GCA_014695175.1 Microcoleus sp. FACHB-DQ6
TACTATCAAGGCTTCTTTTGCCTCGTTCGATAGTTGCTTTAAGTCGGGGAGTTTTTCCATTTCTCTATCTAATGTCTATCTCGTCTTCTTGTCAAGGGGGTTGAGCAATTACGAAAAAACATTAAATCAATTATAGTACAACAATTTAAGCGATCGCCCGTCACCTCTGCAATCTTAAATCCGCAGTTGCCAAAGTTTAACTGTACCATTCTCCCCGCCGCTGACGAGAGTTTCGCCCAAAAGCCCGAGCGCCATCCTAACATTCGCTGTGCGCGATCGAACTGTTTTCACCGCTAATCTATTTTTAACACAGCAAACAGGGGAATGAGTTTCAGGTAGAAAATCCGCTCCTTTACACTTTGCAAAAGAACTTTACGCCATCCAGAGAAATAGAAAATGCCTGGTATTGCGATCGGCTTTTTTTTCATCCTCGGTTTAATTTTAAGTCTTGTTGGCTATTGTGGGGGATTAGTTCAAGCTTTTGGAGAGTAAACTATTTGGCGAGTGCTTTACTTGCTTGTCCCATTTGCCTCATGGGTTTTTTATATCAAAAATTGGAGCAATAAAAAAATCCGACAAACATTCTTAATTCAATTTGCTGGATTGCTAATGTTTTTATTGCGAGCGATGACTACTTCAGTATTTTATGGCAAAAATTTTGTAAAAACCTTGGACGATGAAAATTTTCACGCAAACACTAACCCAACTAACAATTCAAACTTCCAGTACCAGGGATGGTTTGCTATTAATTTATCCCTTCATCGTCATTGGACTAGGGCAGATTATTTTAGCTTCAAATTGGATCGGTGGAGGCATATTTCTGTTATTTTCACTCTCTTTGTTGGACGGGGCGATAGATGAAACATATATTTTTGATAAAACTTTTAGCAAAATGACCATTAAACGACGGGCTGTATGGCTTCATGATGTTACCGAATACCCAACTCGGAAGATTTCTGCGGTAGAATTAGAGGAAATAGGAGATAGCGATAGAAATCGTATCTATTAGGTTGATTTGTGGATGTTCGGGGCGGATATCCTCTGTTTAAGAAGCTATTCACTAACAGAACAATACAAAATGGCTGACTTGATTCGCAGCTATATCTCGATTAGGGATAATCGCACGCTTAGCAATGTATTTCGCCTGCAAGTCCGTGAATCGTAGCTATCCTGTAGGGAATCCCCCAAGTTAATAACTAACGATAATTAAGTAGGCGCAAATAAACCTGACAACGTGAAAAAATGTAAACCTGTACTCACCTGGGTGATTACTTTCCTACGGAGCGCGAAACTAAGGTTTTATTTTCCATAACATAATTAATATATTTTTAAGATTCATCTATTTTAAATAATGGAAAGCTATCTTAAACCCAGCAGGTAAACTCGCGACATTTGTTGTCTGTCAAAAATTTTATTGGTAACCTATTACCAAAATAAAAGGGGTCATCGCAGAGGACGACTTCAAATAATATATAAGTTAACAATTCTGCCGATCGGGGTTAGTAAGGCATCTGTAACATCATTTTGGGAATTTAACGGCAAGATAAATGAAAATAATCAAGCAAACAGCAAATGAATTAATAATTCAGACTCAAAGCATATTTGATTTTTGGTTGCCTAGTTGTTTATTCATAGCCCTTGGACTGTTCGGGCTGGCTTTTGATTATCATAAAGCAACCCTGAGCTGCCAGCGATTGCAGGCAAAACAAGGCAGTTGCCAGATTGTGCGATCGAATTTACTGGGTTCAAAAACCCAAGAAATTGAGCTGGCTTCTTTGCGGGGAGCTAAAGTTCAAAGATGCGGGTATAAAACCAGAGTTATACTTCTGACTTCTGTTGGCAATGTTCCTTTCACTGCTAACTCCCCTAATTGGGGAAGCCAAGACGCTGTTGCTTCTGACATCAATTTTTTTGTGAAAAATGCCAAAGATCGATTGCTGCGCTTAAGCCAAGAAGATCGCTGGTTAGGATGGACAGGAGGCATATTTTTGCTCGCAGCAGCCGCAGTGATCGTCTTGAGAAATAATGAAACCTACAGCTTCGATGGAAATTTAAACACCTTGACTGTTAAACAGCAGGGTTTGTTTGCACGTAAAGTAATTGAATACTCTCTGTGGGAGATTTATGGGGTGGAAGTCGATCGAACAAAAGATCGGGATCATGACATTTGGTACGAAGTTAGACTGTTAGTTTGTGGAGGCTCTCGCATCTCCCTACCCCGCACTATAAACCCATACCAGCAAGCACAAATCGCTAAAGCGATTAACAACTATCTGCACGAGCAAAAATAACAAAAAATAGCCGATCGCCATCAACCCGATTTCTCAAGCTTGCCGACTTAGGCAGAAACCGGGTTTTTTACCAAAATCTCTCCTAGAGCGCGATCGCCCGCCTTATAAAAACCCCGTTTCTGTGGTATCGAATGCGAAACTCGCGGGTGGAAACTCATCATCTAAAAACTGAACAATCGTTCACTTTTGAGGTTCTTTCAACTTCCAACCTGGTTTGACAGCTTGCCGGGAACGGGCAATTACTAAACAATCATTCGGCACATCTTCTGTCACCACAGAACCCGCCGCTACAGTAACATCTTCCCCCAAAGTTATCGGTGCAACCAGCACGCTGTTAGAACCCGTTTTACTCCGATCGCCTATTTGAGTTTTGTGCTTGTTTTTTCCGTCATAATTTGCCGTAATTGTCCCAGCACCGATGTTGACTTTTTCTCCCAAAGTCGCGTCGCCTAAATAAGACAAGTGAGCGACATTAGTTCGATCGCCTATTTGAGTATTTTTCAATTCTACAAAATTGCCGACGCGGCAGTTCGCCCCAATTTCTGCGTGTCCCCGCAAGTGGGCGTAAGGGCCAATCCGCGTATTTTCAGCAACCATACTGTCAGAAACCACCGAATAAAGCACAGTCACATTTTCCCCAATCTGACTGTTTTCGATCAAACTGCCGGGGCCGATGCGACTCCCAGAGGCGATCGAAGTGTTTCCCCGCAAGTGAGTTTGCGGTTCAATTACCACATCCGGCTGCAACTCTACTGTATCGTCAATGGTGATGCTGTTGGGATCGAGCAGTGTCACTCCCGCCGCCATCCACTTGTCCTTTATCCGCGTTTGCAAAATATCGCAAGCTGTGGCTAAATGTTTGCGATCGTTAATTCCCAATATTTCTTGATAATCTTCCACATCCACCGCCATCACCGGACTGAGGAAATTTACCGTATCAGTTAGGTAATATTCTTTTTGGTCATTATCTGCCTTCAATGCTGGCAAAATTTTCTCTAAATCCGGCCAATGAAAGCAGTAAACACCTGCATTGATCCGGTGATTTTGCTTTTGAGCTTGTGTGCAGTCGCGGTCTTCGACAATTTGCTGGACTAAGTTTTGACTGTCGGTAAATACTCGACCGTATCCTTGGGGATTCGGCAAATTAGCTGTCAATAAAGTAGCAGAGTTTTGGTGCTGTTTGTGAATTGCCATCAATTGTGTGATAGTTTCTGCCCTCAGCAAAGGTACATCCCCATTTAAGACCAGCAAGTCTCCTTGAAATCCCTCTAAGTGAGGCAGCAATTGTTGAATGGCGTGACCTGTTCCCAATTGTTCTGTTTGTTCTACAAATTCTAGGGGAGGAGACTGAAGATTTTTCCCTGATATTTCTTGACCTCGAATCAGGGATTCTTTAACGAGTTCGCCTCGATAACCGACGATGACAAGTCGCCTGGTAATTTGAATTTGTTGACAACTTTGGAGGACTCGCTCAACTAGCGATCGACCGCCTAATTCGTGTAGAACTTTGGGCAAGTCAGATTTCATGCGCGTGCCGCGTCCAGCCGCTAAAATTGCTATTGCTACCATTGTGCGATCGAGTTATTTGCTATAAAAACTTGAATATTGACTAACTGATGATATCACTCGCTGTCCGCCGATGGCACTGCGATCACACAAATTTTTCATCTAAAATTTCTCATCTCGCATCCGCGCGATCGAGGATTTTTCCAGGCGGATGCTGGTTGTAGGGGCGATGCTTGCAATATCTCGACTGGCGCGCCCGGTATCAAAAACCTGGTTGCAGCAGTATTTGGCGGCTGAGCAAGACGACTTGCATTCCTCACTACAAACCTGAGTTCGTTTGGGAGTAAGGACTGCGAGTCTTTTCCCAAGGGCTGGGAGGCGGAGCGAGAGTGATAATTTGCGTCTTTGGGCTGGGATTTGCCACGATACATTATACTATTTGTTGAATTTCAATGAGGGTGTTTTCAACTTTAAAAAAATTATTTCTGACTTTTTCATTAATTCTGCCTTCTATAGCAACCGCGCCCGAAGGTTAAGACGTTCTTAATTGCTGAAACATGAGCTATCATATTGCTTCTGAGTTCTGTGCTAAATAACTAAAGCCTTCTGACTTCTTCCATCCGTTACATCTGTTACGTAATCCGTTACCGAACTTCCTTCTGCCTTCTACCTTCTGCATTATCAGGTGTCTAGCTATGACAGAGCTTAATTTTCAGGAACTTGCCAAGCAGGGAAACCCGCAGGCGATCGCATCTTGGCTAAACAGCCAGTTGCAATCTGAAGGCATCACCGCCTCCGCGAATCTCGACGGCGACTGTTTGGATGTAATTCTTGAGACCGAGCAGGTACCCATAGAAAATACATTAGTTGATTTTGTCCGCACCGAACTGACGAATTTGCAGCCGGATTCGATTCGTAAAGTGAAGGTTGAGGGCCGAGAAAGCGGTCAGATTGCTGCTGCTTGGAGTCAAGAGTTTAGTTTGGAGAACAGCAATTTTGACCCACAGAGCTTTGGGGGAGAATCTGTGCCAAATACTGCGGTTGCTAATATGGACGATCGCACAGAGATGGAGAACAATTTTGAGGAGGAAAAACCGCCGGAACTTGCTGCATTTGAGAATCGGCTGCGATCGACTTTCATTGTAGTCGGGCTAGTAACGGGTATGTTGGCGATCGCCGTGGTGGCGTTTGTCGGTAAAATTTTGAACCAGCCAGCAGCAACTGCGGGGGAAAATGCCGATGAGACAGCAAATTTAGCAACTGCACCAGATACTTTTCGAGAAGCCGTTAACAGCGCACTCAAAGCAGCAGAATTAGGCCGAGCGGCAAAAACCAAGGAAGATTGGACTACAGTTACCGATCGTTGGCAGGAAGCGGTCTCATTAATGAGAAGAGTACCAGTCTCTAGCCCCAACCATCAACTAGCTCAAGCAAAAGTAATCGAGTATCAGAAATATCTGCTTTACGCTCAAGAAGCAGCAGTAACTCCCCCTCTGCCAGCTCCAACTCCCGCACCAGCCGAAAAATCACCTGCGGAAAAAGCAACTCCTAAAAAATCCAATTCGCCCAAAGAAACTCCGGAAAAAGCAACTCCTAAAAAATCCCATTCTGAAAATAGAGCTTCAGAGAAATCTCCTTCCGACAAAGCAGAACCAGAGAAAAAATCTCCTTCGAGATAATGTTAAAATATAGATTTGAAAAATTATGACTGACAACACTTTAATCGTTTCTCCTGAATGGTTAGCCACCAATACCGACAATCCGCAAGTTGTAATCATTGACTGTCGGTTTTCCCTTGCCGACCCTGAATTGGGACAAAAACAATATCAAGAAAGTCACATCCCGGGAGCTTTCTATTTAGATTTAAACCGCGATCTTGCGAGTTCGGTGGGCAAACACGGCGGTAGACATCCGCTGCCAAATATTGAAGAATTAGCTGAGAAGTTGAGCGCGATCGGCATTAATTCACCTGAAACTTTAGTCGTCGCCTATGACGATTCGCGGCTGGCTTTTGCCGCTCGTTTGTGGTGGCTGCTGCGGTATATGGGACACAGCAAAGTGGCTTTGTTAGACGGCGGTTTCAGCGGCTGGAAAGCGGCGGGCTATCCGGTAACAAATATTTTGCCAGAACCCCGGGAGGGTAAATTTGTGACCCACTTGCAGCAGGATTTGGCGGTAGATATTGAGGCGGTAAAAGAGCGTAAAGACTTGCCGGGAAAGGTTTTGGTTGATTCGCGAGAAAGCGAGAGATATGAAGGTTTGCGGGAGCCGATCGACCCCATTGCAGGTCACATTCCGGGTGCGGTTAACTATCCTTGGCAAGGGGTGACGGATGAAACTGGAAAAGTGCGATCGGCATCCGAACAAAAACAGCGGTGGACGGAATTAGAAAAAGCCGAAGAAATTATTGTTTATTGCGGTTCCGGGGTGACGGCTTGCGTTAATTTACTGTCTTTAGAAATCGCCGGAATTCCCGATGCTAAACTTTATGTCGGTAGCTGGAGTGACTGGTGTTCTTATCAGTTGTAGGGCCCAGGAGCGAGATGATTGTTGACTGTTGACTGTTGACTGTTGACTGTTGACTGTTGACTGTGAGTTGTAGGGTAGCGGGCATTGATGTCAATTTAACGTTCAACCCTCAGTCCGGCAGCGGTTGAAACAAGAGCCTCAAAGCGAAATTCCTCGCTATGATGACTAATGAGTTCTTCAGTCATCTTTGAGAGGACTTTAGCTATGAGACAGGGAATTCATTCCCTGGCGGACTGTTGGGTGAGCGGGAGGACTGGCGAACTAAAAGCTTAAGTTGACACTAATAGGTAGCTGGGAATCACTTCCGCGCACATCAATGTAGTTGTAGGGTGCGCTGCACCTTACGGCTAATTAAATAATAGCCTAAAAATCAAAATAAATATAAGGCAAACCCCCTTCGGGAGCCAACACCCAAACCGCATACAAACAAAGCGGCACTAACACCAATTTCAGCGGCCAATTTAACTCCAATTTCAAACCCCGACTCAACGCATAATTCCCCACCATCGCCGCCGCCAAAGCCGCCAACATCCAAGTTAAATGCACTCTTTCCAAACCCAAAGCTTCGCCATAAACTTTCTCAGCAAACTGCACGTCAGCAGCGTGTCCCCACAAATGCGAAATCACCCATCCCGAATCCTTTAAATCGGGAAGGCGGAAAAATATCCAACTACCAAAAACCATCGCCTGAGTCAACAGCCAAGCGCTCGCAATACCGATCGGATTTTCCCACAAAAACTCGATCCGCAACCGCTTAAACAGCACATCAGTCAGCCTGTGAACCGCCAAAGCCAAACCGTGTAAACCCCCCCACACAATAAATCCCCAAGCGGCCCCGTGCCAAATTCCCGCAATTAACATGACAATCGACAAATTCAGACAAGTGCGCCACAAACCGACGCGCGAACCGCCCAAAGGAAAATACAAATAATTGCGTAGCCAATCGCCTAAAGTCATGTGCCAGCGTCGCCAAAAATCAGCTATGCTGGCACTAAAATAAGGAAAATCAAAATTTGGTGGCAAATACCAACCCAGCAGCAAAGCAGTACCGCGCGCCATGTCAACATAGCCACTAAAATCGAGATAAAGTTGCAGCCCGTAAGCAAAAATAGCCAGCCACAAATCCTCGCTACCCGCCCGCTGCAAGTTGGTAAAGCTTAAATCCACATAAATTCCCAAGTTATCTGCGAAAAGACCTTTTTTTACTGCACCAAAGGCGATCGTCCAAAGTCCCTCAGAAATGCGATCGGGCGTCGGAAATTGCTGGGTTTTCAGTTGATAGATCAAGTTGTGATACCGAGTAATCGGGCCGGAAATCAGTTTTGGAAAAAACAACTTGTAAGCAGCAAAGTGCAGCAGCGAAGTAGCAGCAGGCGCGCCTCGGTACACGTCAATCAAATAAGCAATGCACTCAAAGCAAAAGAAACTCAATCCCAGGGGTGCAATGACGTGACTTTTCACCCAGTCAGCCCCGTCGATAGCAAAAGGCCAATTGAACAAAGTGCCGATCGAACTCAATAAAAAAGGCACATACTTAAAGCCCAGAAGCAGCAACACATTCAGCGAGATTCCTATCCACAGCAGCAACAAACGGCGGCGGTTCCAAGATTCATTAGCAATCCGCCAATCCAGAGGTTCCCCAATCGCCATCGCCAAGCAGTAATTAAACAAAGCACCGACTAACAGCAGAGGAATGTACCAAATTTGCAGCGAAGCGTAAAAAATTAAACTACCCGCCAACATGATGAACATCCGCCACCACCGCAGCGGAACCAACCAGTAAGCCGCGAACAAAACTAACAGAAACAGGGCATATTGAAGGGAGATGAAAGTCATACCATTTTAGATTTTAGATTTTAGATTTTAGAATTGGGAAATGGGAATGGCTTTTTTTGTATGGGTTTGGATTACGGGCCTACTGTTGCATTATTTTTATTAATCGAGACTTTGCTAAGAACGAGATTTATCAGAGGTTTGAGCCGATCGCCTACACGAAAATCGGCCCTCGGTAAGTCCCTACTATACAGTCGGCCACTGAGAACTGCTACATTTTACAGCACAAAGGTTATATGCTGTTGCAAATTAAATAAATCTTGCCTGCGATAAATTAATTCTATTACGAACCATATAAAATGCGCTGAAAAAAATATAATTAGGTTCGCAGCATCGGACTTCAGTTCTCAAAAGCTACAAGGCCTGATATTGTTTCCCTTGGCATCGGAATAATATTTTTAACCGTGCACTCCTAGCATCCCGCACAGCAAAAAAGTGATGTAACCCAAAATGTTTTGAATTCATCACGATAGCAGGTATTTGACAAGTAGTCCGATCGCATTTCAACCCTTCCCAAACCTCAAATTCGGTCAGATCCGGTATCACAATGTCGATAAAAATTGCTTGCGGTTGCTCAAAGAGCAGCCGAACCCACCTTCAGCGCCGTTGGCGACCTATATCGCAGTACAATGAATTGGTGGCAAGTTTTTCAGAAAATACTGAAAAACTATCTTCATCCTCCCCAATCAAAACTTTGGCTGCTGAATCCGCCGTTGGCGATGCCCCGGAACCCCGCAAGCTACGAGAATTTGCGCTTGCCAGCGGTATTTCATCTCCGTTAGCAGCGGACATTTCCAAAGGGTTTTCTTCCTCTCCAGGATACAGAATCGGCAGTGTGACAAAAAAAGTCGAACCCACTCCGGGTGAACTTGTGATTTCAATGCTTCCTCCCAGAAATTCCGCCAGTTTTTTGCACAGAGACAATCCCAATCCGGTGCCTTTGACGCCCTTCTGCAAGGGGTTTTCGAGTTGGACAAATTCTTCAAAAATCCGCCTTTGGTCGCGTGGAGAAATGCCAATGCCCGTATCTGACACTGAAAAAGTAACTGTTCCCTCCTCTCCTATTTCCGCAGCAACTCGAACTTCACCTGCTTCGGTAAATTTCAGGGCATTAGAAATCAGATTTCGCAAAATCTGAGAAACTTTTCCCTCGTCGGTGGTGAGGATTGGAAGTTCGAGAGGATCTTCAAAAATTAGAGAAACGGCAGAGTTTTGGGGAAGCAGGGGGCGCATCATTCCTCGCAGGGCGCTGAACAAATCTTCGACTGCCAAATCAGCCACGCGAACAGTTAGTTTTCCGGCTTCTACTTTGGCTAAATCTAACGAGTCGTTGACAAGTTCTGCGAGAGACTCGGCGGATTTGTAAATGTAATTTACTTGCTTGTCCTGTTCGGCGGAAAGTTCTCCGTCGAGGCGATTTAACAATATTTCGGAAAGGCTCATAATTGCCGTTAGCGGAGTGCGAAACTCGTGGCTCATATTGGAGAGAAAGCTGGTTTTGAGTTCGCTGGCGCGGCGGAGAGATTCGGCTTTGTCGTTCAATTCAGCGTAAAGTGCTAGGACTCCGCGATTGGTATCTTCTAGTTGTTGATTTAATTGTACGAGTTCTTCTTGACGCTGGCGGAGTTCGTCTAAAGTGCGTAGTAATTCTTGATTTTGCTGCTGAATTTCGGCATAGGGATCTTCGGGAATTTGGCGCGCTAGTTTGTCAACTAATTGATTTAGTTCGATCGCACTCAGCGCAGGCATATGTTT
>JACJNV010000328.1 GCA_014695175.1 Microcoleus sp. FACHB-DQ6
AACGGCCCAGGTATAAAACCAGAGGTACTCGATAAAATATTCAATCCGTTTTTTACTACAAAGCCACCAGCGGAAGGTACGGGTTTAGGTCTTTCTATCAGTCACGATGTGATTGTCCAGCAACATCGAGGAGAACTAAAAGTCGAAACAGAAGTAGGAGATTACACAGAGTTTATAATCACCTTGCCCAAAAAAGTAGCAGAAATAAGGAGTTAAAAAAATAAAAGTAATGGTGGTAGACGAGGAAGATATTCAGTCACTGTTCAAGCAGAAATTTAGGCAAGAAATCAAAGCAGGGAAAATTGAAGATGGCTAAAAAACGCGAAATTAGCTTAAGTCAGAAGTCAGAAATAAAATGTAATTAGGTAAAATTGATGGCTACAGACATCCGACACCAGCCAGCAAACGGCTACGACTCACAACCAACTCAGCCTTCCCCAACAGAAAATCTTAATAGGCGATCGCTCATGCGCCTCCAGCCCACCCTAACGACACTGGAAACTTGGGGGTTTGGCCTTACGGGTCCTCTGCTATGGATTAGCGCTGCACCGGCGATACACGCTGCTCTTGGGCCTCAAGCTATCTTCGTCTGGGTACCCGCAACAATTGTGGGGATGCTGCTGAACTTTCAGATGCAAAGCTTGGGCAGGAAGTGGCCAGAGATGGCAGGGGGAACGCTCAACTATACGGCGCGGCTGCTAAGCAACTATCCCTGGTTGGGTAGGTATGGGGCGATGGGATACTTTTTTGCTTGGTTATCGGTGACAACCGTCAACGCCCTGATCCTCACAGCCCTGATCCAAGCCAACCTGAAACCATTAGGGATTTCATGTCCTGAGATACCCCTGAAAATTGGCTTTACGGTACTCGCCTTTATTGTGGCGTTTAGTGGCACCCGCGCCTTGAGTATCCTGCATTTATGTTTCGTTCTACCCGCTGTAGGATTCCTCTTAGTTTTTTGCACTCAAGGCATCGGCTGGTTATTACTATCCCCAGCTAGCCCCGGCTTTTTTCCCGACAGTTGGCCTAGCTTTTCCTGGGTTGAATGGGCAAAATGGTTCTTTTTTGGCGCCTACGCTACTTACGCGGGTGAAACTGCTGCCTCATTTGTCGCTGATAGCCAACGACCGGGGAAGACTTTGCGCTTTCTGAGCTTTGCGGCTTGGCTGATGCCTATTCCCTATCTGGTCGGTTCCTGGGTACTGATGCGCTTGGCAACAGAACCGGGATTAAAAGACGACACATTCTTAAACCTATTATCCGCAGCTAAACTCTTCTGGGGGCCGTGGGCCTCATTTATGGTGACGCTTTTGATCGTTGCGGGCTGCCTCCTAAGTTCCGCCACAGCGGTTTCCAACTCTCCCCGCGTTTTGTACCAACTTGCCTTAGACGGGCACATATCGCCAGTATTCGGTGTTGTCTCCCCACGGGGCGTGCTGGGCCCAGCCCTGGTGCTGACTTTCTTGCTCAGTCTGATCTGTCTAGCTTGGGGAGATATAGCGCGTTTAGTAATGGTGGGCGCTACTGCTTCGCTGACCGCCTTTATGACAGTCCATTTGGGGCTATGGGTGCGTCGGGATAGGCCAGAAGTGCTATGGCCTTGGTGGTCTGGAGGCTTTTTCCTGGTGGAAACAGTTGTCCTGATTGTTGGAGGCTTGGCTTGGAACTGGCAAGACCTGCTGATCGGCTTGCTGTTTCCTGTGGCTATTTTGGCAGTGGATGCGGCTATCCGTCGCATTTCCTTTGCGCCATTCCATCCTGCATGGTGGATTAAGCTTTATCGGGGTCAGTCCTACAGGATAACTAAGGATTTTGTGGCGCTTCAGGTAGGCATCCTGATCTTTCTGATCTGTAGCACTGCCGCGATCGCCTGGGTGATTAGAGCCATGTTAGACGGGCTTCCAGGCGATGCTGCCAATAATCTTTTGATTGTTCTGGTGATAACCGTAGGCTTTGTCGGGGTGGCCGTTGCCTGCTGGACGAGTTTACCCCAGGTCGTCTCCATGAATGAAGCACGAGAGGGAGCAGAACAACTCTTTACGATTGCTCTGGACGCTATTGTAGTTCTAGATGAAACGGGCGTGATTCGTCAAACGAATCCCGCTGCTGAAAGCGTTTTCGGAATCGACGCCACTGGACTACTAGGGCATCACCTGAACAAACTACTGCCCGGATTAGCTTTTGAGCCCGATCGGTGGCCCAGTCGCAGCGAACAAACTCTTAACCTACCCGATCGCGACTCGCGTATTCTGGAAGTTGCCATCTCCGACCGATTTTCTCAAAATGCTTCGCTTTCAAATCAAGGTATGCAAGAATATGTGGTGATTCTGCGCGATATCAGCGATCGCAAGCACGCCCAAGAATCTCTACAAAAAGCTAATGAGGAACTAGAAATCAAAGTCGAAGAGCGTACCTCTCAACTCACTCATACTGTAGAGCAATTGCAGCATGAAATTGAAGAGCGCCAGCGCATCGAAGAAAATCTCAGAGCTATGCAAAATCAGATTGTCGTCCAAGAAAAACTAGCTTCTCTGGGCAGTTTAACAGCAGGGATTGCCCACGAAATCAGAAACCCATTAAACTTTGTCAACAACTTCTCTGAAGTTTCCGCTGAATTAACCGACGAACTATTTGAAGAACTGGGAAATCAAGGAGAACGCTTAGAACCAGAAACCAAGGAATATATTGCCGAGCTACTAACCGATCTCAAAGCGAATCTTAAAAAAATCAATCAACACGGTCAAAGAGCCGACAAAATCGTTGGTAATATGCTTTTGCATTCTCGCGGACAAAGCGGTCATTGGGAAGCCACAGATATAAATAGTTTATTGGCTGAATATATCAATTTAGCCTATCACGGGATGCGAGCCAAGGAAGCTGGTTTTAACATTACCATAGAAACTGACTACGACAATGACATAGGCGAAGTAAACGTGGTGCCACAAGACATCGGCAGGGTGTTTCTTAACATTATTAGCAATGCTTGTTATGCAGCCTATAAAAAAAAACAAGAAATGGGGTCAGAATTTTCACCGCTGCTGGACGTGAGAACTCGAAATATTGGTGACGCGATTGAAATTCGCATTCGCGATAATGGCTCAGGTATAAAACCAGAGGTACTCGATAAAATATTCAATCCGTTTTTTACTACAAAGCCACCAGCGGAAGGTACGGGTTTAGGTCTTTCTATCAGTCACGATGTGATCGTCCAGCAACATCTAGGAGAACTAAAAGTCGAAACAGAAGTAGGAAATTACACAGAGTTTATAATCATACTGCCCCAAAAAAGTAGCCGATATTAAGGAGTTAAAAAAATGAAAGTAATGGTGGTAGACGACGAGGAAGATATTCAGTCACTGTTCAAGCAGAAATTTAGGAAAGAAATCAAAGCAGGGCAAATTAAATTTCATTTTTGCCTATCTGCAGAGGCAGCTTTGAACTACTTAGAAAACCAGGAAGAAGCGTCTATTGTCTTAATTTTGTCGGATATTAATATGCCAGGAATGAATGGGCTAGAACTGCTCAGAATTCTCAAAGAGAAGTTTCCCGATCTAAAAGTTTTTATGATTACCGCTTATGGAGATGAGAGAAATTACCAAACCGCAATGGCTTATGGAGCTGATGACTATATTACTAAGCCTGTTAATTTTGATACACTAAAAAATAAAATAATCAATTTGGAGTAAACTCACAAGGAAACAAATTTAGTAATTGGTAATTTGTAATTGAAAGCAGTGCCTCACTCGATTGAAAATTGCTCGATTGCATTTTCCTTCTGTCCTTCTAGAGCGCTAGATTTTTATTGGTTTTTATTGCAGCCCAAAAATTAATATGTCAGCAAAAATACTGTTTGTGGATGATGAACCCGATTTAGAATCTCTAATTTCCCAGAGATTTAGAAAAAAGATCAGGGCGGAAGAATGGCAGCTTTTTTTTGCCCCTAATGGCGTACAAGCGCTGGAAAAATTGAAAGATCACCCGGATCTAGATATGATAGTGACCGACCTTAATATGCCTGAAATGGATGGCCTGACTTTACTCTCTAACCTTAATCAGATAGATATTCCACTCAAAACAGTAGTTATATCAGCCTATAGCGACATGACAAATATAAGAAAGGCGATGAACTTCGGTGCTTTTGACTTTCTAACCAAGCCGATAGATTTTAAGGATCTAGAAATTACCCTCAACAAAACGCTGCGCGAGGTACAACAGTTAAAAGAAAACCAGAATTTGCGGCAATCAGAAGCTTTGGCTAGAGAACAATCTCAGCATTTACAGAACTGTCTGCAAGACCTAAAAAAGACCCAAGCTAAACTTATTCAGACCGCAAAAATGTCTTCTTTGGGTCAATTGGTTGCGGGGATGGCCCATGAAATCAACAACCCCGTCAACTTTATCTACGGCAATATCAGCCACGTCAGTGATTATATCCAAGACCTACTGAACCTGCTGCATCTCTATCAGCAGCAGTACACTCCTCCCACTTCTGAGATTCAAACTGAAATCGAAGCCATAGATTTGGAATTTCTGATAGCAGATTTACCCAAAATTTTGGTTTCGATGAAAGGGGGTGTTGACCGCATTCAGAAGATTGTTTTGTCTTTGCGTAACTTCTCCAGGCTGGATGAAGCTAACATAAAGCCTGTTGACATTCACGAGGGAATAAAAAGCAGCCTGCTGATTTTGCATAATCGATTTCAAGCAAGGGCCGTGCGTCCAGAGATTCAAGTGATGGAGGAGTACAGCAATCTGCCTTTAGTGGAATGCTATGCCGGAGAACTCAACCAGGTGTTTATCAACATCCTTTCTAATGCGATTGATGCTTTGAATGAGTACAACAAACAACGGTCACTAGATAACCTCCCCGCTTGCCCCCTCGCCATTACTATTCGCACTTTTCTGCTAGAGGAAAAATCCCGTGTCGTCATTCAAATTCTGGACAATGGGCCGGGAATAACGGCAGAGGTGAAAGACCGTATTTTTGAACCATTTTTTACTACTAAGCCTGTAGGTGAGGGTACTGGTTTGGGTCTCTATATAAGCTACCAAATTGTACATGAGAAGCATGGGGGCGCATTGAACTGTTTTTCAGAGGTGGGGCAGGGAACAGAGTTCTGGATTGAAATTCCAATCAGACAAACTCGGGCCGCACTCAACCTTAGCAGCTAATCCATCGACTTTTACCAAACTCAGAGCCTATTCCAGCCATCTGGTTGGGCATTGTAGAAATCAGCCTTTTCATTACTCCTGAAATAATCTATAATAGGACGTAAAGTAGATAAAAATTACTCGGCGGATAAGTTAATGAATCCCAGGAGTTCAAAAAATGTCACCTACGACCGCACTGGCTCGCAATATGCCAGCTAAAATATTATTTGTGGATGACGAGCCTGATTTAGAATCTTTAATTTGCCAGAAATTTAGACAAAAGATCCGCACCGGAGAATACCAAGTTTTTTTTGCACACAATGGCGTAGAAGCGCTTTCAACGTTGCGAGAGCAGCCGGATATAGATATTATCCTGACAGACATTAATATGCCAGTCATGGATGGCATGGCTTTGCTAGCGAAACTTAATGAGCTAGTAACTATGGTCAAAACAGTAGTTATATCTGCCTATGGCGATTTGGGGAATATCAGAAAGGCAATGAATGGCGGGGCATTTGACTTTTTGATTAAGCCTTTAAATTTTCAGGATTTAGAAATTACCATTAACAAAACTTTATGCCATGTGCAGCAGCTAAAGGAAAACGAGCGCGCCCGCCAGGAAAAAGAGGAGAAATTGCGGCAATCGGAAGCGCGAGAGCGAGAAAAAGCCATCCAACTAGAACTGGCCCTGCAAAATTTACAGCGCACGCAATCTCAGCTTATTCAGACTGAGAAAATGTCTAGCTTAGGACAACTAATTTCCGGGATTGCCCACGAAATTAATAATCCTGTTAACTTCATCTATGGCAACTTAAGTTATGTCAATGATTACACTCATCAGCTATTGAGTTTAATCACGCTTTACCAGGAGCACGATGCCCATAACTACCCTGAAATCGAAGCTTTAATTGAGAAAATAGAGCTGGAATTTATCAAAGAGGATATGCCTAAAATGCTGTCTTCGATGAAATTGGGGGCCGAACGTATCCGTCAGATTGTGCTGACGTTGCGGAACTTCTCGCGCCTAGACGAAGCTGAGATGAAACCCGTTAATATTCACGAGGGAATCGACAGCTCTCTAGTAATTTTGCAGAGTCAGCTCAAGGCTAAGCCGAATTCTTCGTCTATTCAAGTTATTAAAGAATACGGAGATTTGCCACAAATAGAATGTTATGCCTGTCAGTTGAATCAGGTATTTATGAATTTGCTAAGCAATGGCATTTATGCCTTGAATCACTATGATAAAAAACTCAGCCCTGAGCCAATTAAAAACGAGCCTAGGACGATTACGATTGCTACTTCTATGCTGAATCGCGAGTGGGTAAGAATCAGTTTTAAAGATAATGGCCCGGGGATGACAAGCGATGTAATAAATCGGCTGTTTAATCCTTTCTTCACAACTAAACCTGTGGGTGAGGGCACTGGCTTGGGATTATCGATTAGCTATCAGATTGTGGTGGAGAAGCACGGCGGAGATTTGAAGTGTTTTTCGCAGCCAGATCGAGGTGCAGAATTTGTGATTGAGATTCCGATTAGCCCGAATAATCGGATAGAGATGAAGGCAACTTAAGGGGAATTAAAAAAAAATCAACAAAGTCTGGTAAAGTCTATAATCGCGATCGCACTTCCCCAATTTATCTGTAATGTCTGAAGCCTCCCAAACACCGAACGACCTAGCTGAAGCCCTCAATAGTAGATTTTGAGTGGTTGGTCAACTTGTCAGTGTCCCGGACTGGTTAAGGTGAGGCGTGAGGGCGCGATCACGCCTTCACCATGTGCCAGTTGCGTAAGTTTGGAACTAATAATTAATGACTAATGACTAATGATTATCTTCCTCCGACGACGACATTTTTAATCCGCAAATGGGGGCCGCCGACGCTTACGGGTAGACCGCTCTGACCGCCTTTACCGCAACCGCCGTAGGCATAAACCGAGTCGTTTCCTATAGACTCAATATCCTTTAACGTCTGAAATACATTGCCGCTTAAAGTGACATCGCTGACCGGTTCGGCCAATTTGCCGTCGCGAATCATGAACCCTTGAGCCGCCGCAAAGGTAAACATTTCGCCGTTGGTTTGTCCTCCCAACATCCGCACTGCATACACTCCTTCGTCAATGTCGGCAACCATTTCGTCAAAAGAATGTTCCCCAGACTCGATCGCAGTATTAGTCATCCGCACCAAAGGCATAAAAGTAGCGCTCAGAGCCCGGGCATTTCCCGTCGGATTTTCGCCCATTTTGCCGGCCGTCTCGCGATTGTGCATCCGAGCTGCTAAAACTCCATTTTTAATTAAATGCTTGCACTGAGCCGGCACACCTTCGTCGTCGTATTTCAAAGTTCCCGGCAATCCCGGCACAGTTGCGTCGTCTATTACATTCAATTGTTCGATCGCCACAGGCTTGCCTACAGTCAACAATTCCTGCATTTTCGGGTTTTCATAAATGCCGTCTGCTTCCGACAAATGCCCGAAAGCTTCGTGAATAAAAACCCCCGACAAATAAGGGTCTAAAATCACCGGATACTGACCGCCTTTCACCGATTTTGCCTCTAATTGGCCTACAGCTCGAACGGCAGCACTTTTAACACGCTCTTCAATATTTGTCAAGACATCGTAATCCGATCGCGAGTGAATCGACTCAAACCCTTGGCGGACGACACCGCCCTCGCCCCGGGCGATCGCTCCGAAACGGCCGGTCACGTCCAAGCGCTCTTGAGCGATGCAAGTACCTTGAGAATTCACAAAATAAGTAATCCCAAATCTGTCGCTGTAACCTGCCATTGTCGTCTGAATGCGCGGGTCATAATCTAACAGCAACTGATTGTAAGATTCGAGCAATTTCCGCTTTTCGGCTAAAGTAATAGAGCGCGGGTCGCGGCCCAATTCCACCGCTACATAATCTTGAATCGGGGTGACATCTGCTAGTAGAGTTTTTTCGCTGCCAACCAAACGAGACTGCACTACAGCTTCTTCAATGCGGTCTTTTAACTCAGCTAAACCGTTAAAAGTTACAAAACTCCAGCCGCCTTTGTGACAGGCGCGGATACCGCCGGCGAGACTAAAACTGCGGTTGACAGCATCTAACTGAGGGCCGCGAAAACTAATCGCAGTTGACTCGCTTTGTTCGAGGCGAACTTCTAGATAATCTACGCGATCGCGGTAAGGTGCGATCGCTTCCATCAACTGTTCTTGCATCAAATTGCCCCTATGAATGATTGGCCGTAGCGCTGAAAAAAATTATTGCTAAACCTATTTTAGCTAATAATATCGTTTCCGGTTGCATCGGAATAATAAAATCGAGTCAACAGTTAACACTCAACCATTCAGTTTTTCGATCCGCCCGTCAACAGTCAACAGTCAACAGTCAACAATAATTCCGGTGCAACCGGAATTGATATAACTCCCGTCTTTCGGGTGCGCGCTCCCCCCCCGGGTGTGGTACGGTATCATGGCGCGCCCTACCCGAGCAAGGGCGAGTCAACCAATTTTAGATTTTAGATTTTAGATTTTAGATTGAGATCGTCCTGAGCCTGCGAAGGAATGAATCCGGAGGCTTTTTAGGAAGGATGCAAAGCTTTTTAAAGTCTCCGTCCTGAGTCTGCGAAGGAATGAATCCGGGGGCTTATGACCACGTTACTTTCGGTCAGTCGATTGTAGATTTAAAACTTTTTCCATAGAATTGATGATGAGAGGCTTGCCGATCGCCGACGCTCGGCGGGCGTCCTAGAACACAACAAACTCCCGCCCGCTTGCGACAAGCCCGGTATGCCGAAAATCTGGCATTGGCTTAGAGAAATCAAACTAAACTAAATCTATCTAAAGATCTAAAAAATATACCTTAACCGCCGGCAGATGGAATACTTTAAGGTGAAAAAATTCCAAATTTCGCCGTATTTAGCAGCAATTTCGGCATCAATAGCAATTTTGGTCGGAGTTGGCCTTTTAGATCGCTCAGAACAGCGACGCTTTTTTCACTACAACCGCGCTAGCACCCTCGAACGCCTCAGCACAGTCCGTTCTAAGCTGGAAGGCGCTTTGAATTCCCGCGTATTTTTGACGCGGGGTTTGGGGGCTTACCTTTCCAACAACCCAAACATCACCGAAGCTGAGTTTACAGCGACGGCGAGAATTCTGGTGGCACAGCAACCGGGCATCCGCGCCATAACTTTAGTTAAAGGCACGACGATCGCTTACATTTACCCACGGGAGGGAAATGAAGCGCTGATCGGGGTTGACTTGACGGCGCTACCCGCACAGCGGCAAATGGTCAAAGAGGTTATCTACACCAGAAAAACTTTGCTAGCCGGCCCCGTGAAATTATTGGAGGGGGACGAGACGTTCATCAGCCGATCGCCGATTTTTCTCACACCCTCCGGCGCCGAGCCTGAAACAGGAGTTTACTGGGGCTTGACAGGTTTGATCATCGACAAAAATTCCCTGATTGAGGAAGCAGGACTCAATGACTCCTCAGCGAAGCTGCAATACGCTCTGCGGGGCAAAGACGGGAAGGGAGCATCCGGCCCTGTGTTTTTCGGTGACGGGTCAATTTTTCAGCACAATCCCGTGATGCTGGAAGTGACTTTGCCCAACGGTTCCTGGCAGTTGGCAGCAATTCCGGCGGGAGGATGGCCTGCGAATTCGCCGTTTCGGGGGTGGCTGCTTTTTGGAGGCGGCTTGCTGGCTGTTTTCAGCGGGCTCGTGGCGTTTAGCTGGGTGTATGGCCCTGTGAAGCTGCAGGCAAGCGAAGCTAAGTACCGACAATTGGTTGAGAATGCTAACAGCATTATTGTGCAGTTAGACAGTGAAGGCAAAATTACTTTTTTTAATGAGTTTGCTGAAACTTTTTTCGGGTATTCAGAAGCAGAAATCATCGGCAAAAGTGCGATCGGCACAATTATACCGAAAACAGATTTATCAGAAAGTGGCCTGGCGGCAATGATTCGAGACTGTTTGGCACAGCCGGAAAAATACTTGCAAAACGAAAATGAAAACATCCGCAGCAATGGAGAAAGGGTGTGGATAGCGTGGACAAATAAACCTTTACTAGATGGGAAGGGAAATTTGGCAGGACTGCTTGGTATCGGGACGGATATTAGCGATCGCGTCTTAGCAGAAGCCGCGCTGCTTAATAGCGAATCTCGCTATCGGGCAATTATTGAAGACCAAACCGAACTGATTTGCCGTTTCTTGCCGAGCGGAGTTTTGACTTTTGTCAACGATGCCTACTGCCGCTATTTCAATAAATCGCGATCGGATTTGGAGGGCCATACTTTTATGCCCTTGATACCGGCAGAAGACCGAGAAATTATCAGCCGCAGTTTCAGCACTCTAAGCCTAGAAAACCCCGTCGTTACCTGTGAAAACCGCGTCGTGCTCGAAACAGGGGAAACTCGCTGGCAGCAGTGGACGAATCGGGCGATTTTTGACAGTACGGGCTGTTGGATTGAGTGTCAAGGAGTGGGGCGCGACATTAGCGATCGCAAACAAGCTGAAATCGCCCTGCAAGCTTC
>JACJNV010000329.1 GCA_014695175.1 Microcoleus sp. FACHB-DQ6
CCGCCCCTACCAATATTCCAGAAATTGAAATTATGGAATGATAAAATAAATCAGCGGCATCCCAAGGAATCGCGAGTAGAAATCCCTGTTTGAGAATTAATACCGCTGGCTTTTGTGCACAATTCTTTAATTTGTGAGCCGTCCATAATTGCATCGGTAAAGTCAGCGCCGGTAATATCAACTCCGTCAAAAGTAGAACGCAGCAAAATTGTTTCCGCTAAAATGGCATCACTTAAATCGGCATTAGTAAATTTAACTTGATCTATCATGGCATTAGTTAAATTTGCTCCGTGCAAATTCGCCTGAGTCATCACCGAAGCGCTCATAATTGCTCCCTGCAAATCGGCATTAGAAAAATTAGTCAAGTCCATATTAGCGTTAGAAAACTCGGCAGCGCGCAGCATTTGACCGGAAAAATCGCGTCTTGTCAGTTCGGCATTGCTAAAGGACAACGGCGGAGCGTAATATTTAGATTGAGCCTGGGCTGGCTGCGGCAGGATGAAGATAGTTAGCGCCAAAAGGAATGCTGCTAGTTGCCGGAGTTTCATAAGTCTGATATTCTCGCAAGGTGGGTATTTCGTAGTGTATGCCGAACTTTGGTCGATCGACTAAACAGTTACAATCTTAATTAATAGTGATGGAGATGGAAAAAAAGATATGCTAAGTTTTTTCTTAACTTGGATAGTAGCAGCGGTTTCGCTAATCATTACCGCTAACATTGTACCAGGTATGGCGGTGGTTAGCTTTCCGGCGGCGATGCTGGCTGCTGTTGTTATCGGATTGGTGAACGCGGTTGTCAAACCGATTATTACATTGCTGACGCTGCCTTTGACCATTATTACTTTAGGTTTGTTTTTGTTTGTTGTGAATGCAATTTCGCTTTCCCTGGCTTCGTGGTTGGCGGGTGCGTTCAATATCGGCTTTGTGGTTAACGGTTTTTGGCCGGCTTTGTGTGGTTCCATTGTGTTGTCATTCGTTTCTGGGGTGATCGGTCGATTTGTTAATGCCGATACTTTGTCTCAGTAATAGATTATCCCAGATACTCGATCGGGGAAACTGCAACCGCTACTGTTACGGCAGAACCTACCCTAACCCCTCCTTGTGAAAGGGGGGGATTTTTGCTGCGAAATATTTGTTTAGGAACTAAAAGCTTTTCACGGGCGGGCAGGATGTCCACCCCACAAGCAGATTCACTCTTTGTGGAACAGGCATCTTGCCTGTTCTTGAGAATGGTACAAGATATCAGTTCGATCGCACAAAGTGCTGCGGCTTCTGCTACGCTGGGCGTGCCGACTTCTTTGACTACAATATTTGAAGGGTTGGGGACTTCTACGGAACTTAAAATGTCAGCAGCAAAGGTTTTTAACGGCCAGTTTCGCGCTTGACAAAGTTCTAACAAGCCGACTTCACCTGCTTTAGTGTCGATTGTAGCAATACCTGCGATCGCACTTTCCGCTAAATGATAACCGCGACATACATTTTGAATCGCAGTTTCGATTAATTCTCGCGCTGTTCCGCGTTCGCAACCTATCCCTATCCACAACACTCTGGGATGCCACTGAACCTTTGGCAAAGCAGATTCTGGCGAAAATCTTCTCTGGGTGAAACTAATCCAAATTCTGGCTTTGATAGTTGATAGATTTTCCCCCTCCCAATACAAAGAATGTTTTTCTGGCAGACTGTTTTGCCACAAAGTAGAACCAACTTCTTGAATTACTTCGACAGTTTCCCCTCTAGCAAGAGCCGCCGCTACTCCAGTCCAGTCCCCTTCGCCCCGACTCCAGCCGCCAGGAATATCTAGCATATCTAAAGTAAATTCATCGCTCATCATTCAGTTATCTATTCTGTAGTTTCACTGCGACCGCAATCTGTCAAAAAATTAACACTCTGCTTATTGAAACTTATGGTATAATTGTATCACAAACTACAAAAATTCAAACATTTAAGATGGTAGAACTAAATCAGTTAGTGTTAGAGCTTGAAAGCAACCTCAAATCGGAAGGAGTGAAAAAAGAATGGCAAGAGCGCCGGGAAAGTTGGGTTAGCGATGTGGCCTCATCAGTTAACCTGACATATCTAGCAGAATTGCTAGTTGAATTGGAATCTAACTTGCAGGGGAAATCGGTGGATATTCAGTGGGAAGAGCGTCGAGACCGTTGGGTAGCAGAATGTCTGGGAGCATCGATTGTTCAAGAAGTATCAAGTTTATTGCTGGAACTAGAAACCAATATAAATTCGGAAGCTAGGGCTGATGAATGGCAGCAGAATCGCGACAATTGGGTACAGCAAATGCACAAGTTTAACGAGTAGTTTCGACGAGTCAGAGCCTGTAGATATGCGTTCCCAGGCTCTAAAATTTCCTAATGACTAATGACTAATGACTAATTATTCATCTTTCTGCAAAACCCAATTCAGAAAAATATCAGCGAGTCCTTCAGCCATTTCCTGCATTGGCTGCGGAGAAGCATTCGGCTCCATAATCGTATTTTGACTGAAGCCCGCGACTGCAAACATTCCCAAAAATAGCTGAGCGACAATCTTCGGATTCATCTTTGGATAAACTTGTTTTTCCATCGCCGTTTCCCAAAAAGCCTCAGCGACATCGCTCATTATAAAAAACCAACACTCTCAATCAATAAAATTTGTACAAAAATAGCACAAACTGCAAACAATACAAAATTTAATATGGTAGAACTAAACCAATTACTGTTAGAGTTTCAAGCCCATCTAAACGGGGACGCAGTGACGGAAGAATGGAAAGAACGTCGCAACTGTTGGATGAGCGAGGTGTCAGCAGCAAGTGACGAACAACACCTAGCAAAATTGCTAGTTGAATTAGAATCAAATTTTCAGCGAGAAGCGGTACAAAGTCTGTGGAAAATGATCCGTGAAAGTTGGGTAGAAGAATGTCATATAGCATCGACGTTGGAAGAAGTATCAAGTCTCTTGCTGGAACTTGAAAGCAATACAACTTGGGAAGTAGTGACGGATGAATGGCAGGAAAACCGTGAGAATTGGGTACAGCAAATGTACGAATTTATAGAGTAATAATTCACTTAATCAAAATCCACTTTCATGGTGAATGATGTCCCTCCTGTGCGGTTGATTGTCTCGCTTCCGTCAATTACTTTAAATCCCGATCGCTCGTACAAACTCAGGGCTCGATTCGAGCTTCTGACACTCAGGGATACTGATCGATAAGATGCTTTTGCTGCTGACAGCAAACGAGTCAGCAACTGCGTTCCTACACCCTGATTTGTATATTCTGGAAGAAGGGCGATCGCCAATTCCGGGATAGTATCGTCAACCCAGCCAAACCCCTTGTCATCCTCTGTAAACAAACGCAGCCAGGCGGCTCCTACTGGCTGGCTCCCGTTCAATTCGATTGCTGCGAAGCCCAGATCGTTTGCACGTCCCCAATTCTTGACATATTTCGCAATTAAAGGATGATTGACAACCGCTTGCACCGTTGATTCGCCTTCTTCTGCCATGTGCGCCGCTTCATACAGCATTTTCCAGAGAAAAGGCTCGTCTTCCTGGGTTAGCGGCCGAATAGAATAGTGCAAAATTTGGCCCATAACAACTTTTTCCTGTTACCCCAATTATTCATCTTTCAGCAAAACCCCATTCAGAAAAATATCTGCGAGTCCTTCAGCCATTTCCTGCATTTGCTGCGGTGAAGCATTCGGCTCCATAATCGTATTTTGACTGAAACCCGCGACTGCAAACATTCCCAAAAATACCTGAGCGACAATCTTCGGATTCATCTTCCGATAAACTCCTTTTTCCATAGCCGTTTCAAAAAAAGCCTCAGCCACATTAGTCATTTTTCCAATCACTTCCAACTGAATTCGATCGCGCAAATCCGGGTGAAATTGCGCCTCCAAAAAACACACCCGCATCATGTCGCTATTCTCGCGGATATTCAGCATCCGTCGCCGCATCACCTGAGCCACTGCTTTGTAACTGCCCATCTCGCTTAATTCAGTCAGCAAATCCGTCAGCAACTCCACCCATCCTTCCGTCGCCACCTCAATCAAAATCGCTTTTTTATTATCAAAATGCCGAAATAGCGTACCCTCCGCCACCCCCGCCGCCGCTGCTAAATCGCGAGTTGTTGTGCCGTCGTATCCGCTGCGGGCAAACAACCGCTGAGCGGCTTGTAAAATCCGCTTCTTGGTTTCTGTTTCAGAAGGAGGAGACTGATTAAAAATTCGCATGGCTTTGCAATCGGTAATTTGCGACTTGGAACTACGGGTTCGGGACTGAAGGGCTAAATAATGTTAAGTTTTAAGTTGTGCGCGGCTTTTATCCCAAACTTAAAACTCATCGCCGGGCCCCGGACCCTTTTTGAGATTTGCTGTATCAGCCTAACATCTGCGGCGCAACAGATCGCTTATGCCTCCAAAAATCTTTATCCTGAGAAAAGAATCTCTGGCCGCCGAGCACAAACATTTTTTTGTTTGACACTCCACAATCCAAAATCTAAAATCTAAAATCGAATGACCCCGCAGTTCCAAAAACCCCGTGAAGCGAAGCTATTCCGTAGGGAATCGCCCGATCGCCAAACTCGATTCATAGCCTCCCTGCTGGCCGCTGTACTGCTGTGGTGGGGACTTTCCCCCGAAATCGCCCTCGCCCGCCCCAACCCCGCTAGCGGCTCCCAAGCAGTCTCTGTTCAACCATCACTCGATCGAGTAATCAGCCAAGTCAGCGAATTTAAGCTCGACAACGGCATGAAATTCATCGTACTCGAAAGGCCCAGAGCGCCCGTAGCATCGTTTCTGATTCACGCCGATGTCGGCGGCGCAAACGAACCCGATGGTCAAACAGGTGTCGCTCACTATCTCGAACATTTAGCCTTCAAAGGCACGCCAAAAATCGGCACTACCGACTACCAAGCCGAAAAGCCGCTGCTAGAAAAACAAGACCAACTCTTCGAGCAAATGCAAGCAGCCAAGGCCAGCGGCAAAACTGAAGAAGTCGCCAAATTAAAAGCAGAATTTGACAAAGTTGAAGCCGAAGCTTCGCAATTTGTCAAGCGCAATGAACTCGGCAAAATAGTGGAACAAGCAGGCGGAGTCGGACTAAATGCCGCTACTTCCACCGACGCCACAATGTATTTTTACAGCCTTCCAGCTAATAAGTTAGAAATGTGGATGTCGCTGGAATCCGAGCGATTTCTAGAACCAGTATTTCGGGAATTTTACAAAGAAAAACAGGTAATTTTAGAAGAGCGCAGGCTGCGAACCGAGAATTCTCCGATCGGACAAATGGTTGAAGTTTTTGCCAACAAAGCTTTCTCTGTTCATCCCTACGGCCGCCCCGTCATTGGCTACACTGAAGACATTAAAAACCTCACCCGCAGCGACGTGCAGAAGTTTTTCGAGACTCACTACGTCCCCAGCAAGCTGACTGTTGCGGTGGTAGGAGACGTGAAAGCTTCGGAGGTGAAGCGACTCGCTCAAATTTATTTCGGCCGTTACAAGGCGAAACCAACCCCTCCAGAATTGCAGATTGTCGAACCTCCCCAAACGCAAACTAAGGAAGTGACGCTGCAATTAAAAACTCAGCCTTGGTATTTGGAAGGATACCACAAACCGGCGATGAATCATCCCGACAATGCGATTTATGAAATGATTGGTTCTTTGCTCAGCGATGGCCGCACTTCTCGGCTTTACAAATCTTTGGTAGAACAGCAGCAATTGGCGCTGGCGGCTCAAGGTTTCAGCGGTTATCCGGGGGAAAAGTATCCGAATTTGATGTTATTTTACGCTCAAACTGCTCCGGGCCGCACGGTTGATGAAGTAGCTGCAGCTTTGAGCAAGGAAATCGAGCGCCTGAAAACTGAGCCGGTTTCTGCTTTGGAATTGGAGCGCGTGAAAACTCAGGCGAGAGCCGATTTGTTGCGATCGCTCAATTCTAATATGGGCATGGCATTTTCGCTGGTGGACTATCAAGTAAATACCGGTTCGTGGCGAAATTTGTTCAAGGAATTGGATGCGATCGCGGCTGTTACTCCGGCTGACATTCAGCGTGTCGCTCAGGCAACTTTCCGCCCGGAAAATCGCACGATTGGCAAGCTTTTGCCACTGTAAGAAGAAGGTTCGGCAACGGATTCTGTAACGGATGTAACGGATGTCAGTCCGATGGAAGTCGGAAGAAGGAAGAGGGAAGAAGGAAGAGGGAAGAAACACTCGTTTCCAGGCTCTGCCTGGGAACGCATATGGGCGAGGCTCTGCCTCGAATTGTCAACTTAGGAAACATTGGAGAAAGAATGAAAAGGACTAAATTGAGACTGAAAAAAGTAAAGTTATTTCTGCTATCGCTTTGCTTTTTTACTGTTTCACTTGGCACGTTTAATTTGTTACCTTCCTTTGCGGCGGCACCCAAACACTACGACGAATTAACATTTCCCCCGCTGGCCGAAATTAAACTGCCTAAATACACTCGCTTCGAGCTGAAAAATGGCATCCGGGTGTATCTGATGGAAGACCGGGAACTCCCGTTAGTCGGGGGAACGGCGCTATTTCGCACGGGCGAGCGTTTTGAACCTGCCGATAAAATCGGGCTGGGAGGTTTGACGGGAGAAGTGATGCGAAGTGGCGGTACTAGCCGGCATACGGCTGATGAATTAAATCAGTTGCTAGAACAGCGAGCAGCGTCGGTAGAAACGGGGATTGATGTTACTTCTGGCAGCGCTAATTTTAGTGCTTTAGCTGAAGATGTGGAACCCGTGTTTGACTTATTTGCGGAAGTGATTCGGGAGCCAATATTTGTTCAGGAAAAGTTAGATTTAGCGAAGAACCAAACTCAAGGTGCGATCGCCCGCCGCAATGACGATCCTAACGATATTACCGGCCGCGAGTTTGAAAAGTTAATTTATGGATCTCGCAGTCCTTACGCGCGCACGGTAGAATACAAAACCCTCGCCAATATTTCCCGCGACGATGTGGTGAGTTTCTACCAGAAATATTTCCACCCCAAGAATATGATTTTGGGTATTTCTGGCGACTTTGATACAGCTAAAATGCGATCGCTCATCGAGCAAAAATTCGGCAATTGGCAACCGAGTCAGAGTGCAGAAGTGCCTGCGTTACCAACGGTATCGCCAGCAAATGGCGGCGGCATATTTTTGGTAAATCAGCCGCAATTAAGTCAAAGTTACGTGCAAATGGGACATTTGGGCGGAATGCTCAGCAGTCCAGATTACGGTACTTTGGACGTGATGAATGGGGTTCTCAACGGTTTCGGTGGCCGTTTGTTTAATAACGTGCGATCGCGCCAAGGCTTAGCTTATTCAGTATACGCGGCTTGGAGTCCGAGATATGACTATCCGGGGGTGTTTGTCGCTGGAGGCCAAACGCGATCGGACGCTACAGTACCATTTATCCAGGCGATTCGCGCCGAGATCGATCGTATCCGCACCGAACCAATTACCCCGGCCGAATTAGCTTTTGCTAAAGATTCCACGCTGAATTCTTTCATCTTCAAATTTGAAGATCCCAATCAAACTTTGTCGCGATTAATGCGCTACGAATACTACGGCTATCCCGAAGATTTCATTTTTCGCTACCGCCGCAGCATCGAAGCAGCAACAATTGCCGACGTGCAGCGCGTAGCCAAGACTTACTTGAAACCGGAGAATTTGGTAACATTAGTAGTGGGAAATAGTGCGGCAATTCAACCGCCGTTATCGAGTTTGGGAACTTCGGTCAAAGTGCAATCTGTTGATATCACGATTCCCTCGGCGACTTGAGCATGATTAGTTTGACGCACCAGCCTCTTATGTGGTGCGTCACTATGATATTGTCACTCTAATTTGTGAATGTTTGATGGCGACACACCCTACGGCTATCTTGCTGAAGAACTCGATTACTAAAGCTCTGGAATACCAAAACTACCTAACTGACTAGAGTTTTTCACATCTACCGATACTTGAAATTCAATTATTGAAGGTTTGACTGTAATTTCTGTCGTCATACCAAAACCTTTATTTTGCTGGATTACCTCACACGGAGCGAAACTGACTGCTTCGTTAACCTGAATGATCGTTCCTAAAAAATCGCCTAGTGGAGTGTTATAAAATTCAATGGATCGCCCCTCAACAGGAGGATAAGGCATAAGCGTAGAAAATGAACCGAAACCATACTCTTTATTTACACAAATTAGAATAGACCAAAGGTCTACTCCAAACTGCGTCCCATAAATCGCTGTATCTGATGAACTCATTATTATCCCCTTTGATTAAAAAATGGACAAGGTAGCAGATATTGTATTATATGCAAACCATTCAGAGTTAGTCTACCGTTGTGGCGATCGCTTTCAATTACCAGCTTGTCCAGGCTCGGCTCGCACATGGCTAGACCGTTACTCATGTCAGATAACTGTTCTGGGTTAACGTACCAAAAAATAAGGTGTTTTTAGTGAGGACTTTAGTCCTTATAAAACACGATAGGAATAAAGTCCTCACTACAACCTCAACTAAAAATCAATGCTCAAAGGTGCTCTCGGAAATGGAATCACATCCCGAATATTCCCCATTCCCGTCATAAACTGCACTAACCGCTCAAATCCCAAACCAAACCCAGCGTGAGGCACAGTACCGTAACGGCGCAAATCCAAATACCACCACAATTCCTCCTTATTCATACCCTGGGCTTCCATGCGCCGCTCCAACACATCCAGCCTTTCTTCCCGCTGGGAACCGCCGATAATTTCCCCAATATTAGGAGCCAAAACATCCATTGCTCGCACCGTTTTTTCGTCATCGTTTAAACGCATATAAAATGCTTTAATCCCGACGGGATAATCGCTGACAATCGTCGGCTTCTTAAACAAGTCCTCAGCCAAATAACGCTCGTGTTCTGACTGCAAATCCAAGCCCCAACTTACCGGAAAATCAAACTTTTTGTCGGCTTTTTCCAAAAGTGCGATCGCCTCTGTATAAGTAATCCGCTCGAACTGATTGTTAATGATATTTTCAGCAGTAGCCAAAACCGTTTTGTCAATGCGCTCATTGAAAAACTCCATATCTTCCGGGCACTGCTCCAAAACGTATTTAAAAATGTACTTTAAAAACGCCTCAGCCAGATCCATATTTCCCTGCAGATCGCAGAAAGCCATCTCCGGTTCAATCATCCAAAACTCAGCCAAATGTCGCGAAGTATTAGAATTTTCCGCTCGGAAAGTCGGGCCAAAAGTGTAAACATTTCCGAAAGCCAGCGCCATAACTTCCGCTTCCAACTGGCCGCTAACTGTTAAATAGGCGCGCTTTCCAAAAAAGTCTTTAGCATAATCAACCTCTTGCGAATCAGTGCGCGGCACATTCTTTAAATCAAAGTTGGTAACGGCGAACATTTCCCCCGCACCTTCGCAGTCGCTAGCAGCAATAATCGGAGTGTGAACCCACAAAAAACCGCGTTCTTGAAAAAATTGGTGTACCGCCGCCGAACAAGCATTGCGGACTCGAAAGACAGCACCGTGGGTGTTTGTGCGCGGCCGCAAATGCGCGATTGTCCGCAAAAATTCAAAGGAATGCCGCTTTTTTTGCAGCGGATAAGTTTGCGGGTCTGCATCGCCGTAAACTTGCACTTGTGAAGCTTTCAACTCAATTCGCTGTCCTTTTGCCGGAGATGCTACCAGCACTCCCGACACTTCTAAAGATGCACCTGTATTCAGTTGTTTGATTACATTTTCAAAATCTGGCAAATCGGAATTTATGACTACTTGCAAGTTAGCCATCGCCGAACCATCGTTGACTTCGACAAAGGCAAATTCTTTCAATTCGCGTTTGGTACGAACCCAACCTTGAACAGTTACAGTTTCGTCGGGTTCACCTGCGCGCACAATTGCTGCAATTCGTTGATTTGTCATCTCCACTCCTGTTTATTTAATATTTATTTTGCACCATCTTTATCTCTTTTCTCTTCCTCTGCGCCCTCTGCGCCCTCTGCGGTAAATAAAAAAATCAAAAATCCCAACATTGTTCAACCTGCATAGGATTTCAAAATCCAACCGATCAAAATACCGAGT
>JACJNV010000033.1 GCA_014695175.1 Microcoleus sp. FACHB-DQ6
CCTGGCTGGCAACAATAGAATTATGTCTTTAATGCACAAGTATTAGAGATGCACCACAACCGATGATTTACCGGCAACCGCTGAATTTAGGATTGGTTAAAAAATCCTGAAAAATCGATCGTGCTGCTAGTATCTTATCTCAGAGAGCTGACTGCGATCGTCTCGGAGCGCGATCGTCACAGCAGCGCTACAACATCCCGATCGATCTAACCTGATTTGATACAAGGGGCATCGCGCGGTTTTCCACAGCGAAACTCGCAGCACTCTGTGGCTGTTGGGGAATTGATTTGTAGCGCGGATTCTGAAAAATGCTACCGCCAATTAACAATTAGCAATTGCCCGCCACCCATTACCAATCTACTCGTTGCGGAGCGATTGAGCTGCTAAATAGAGTTTGCTCCACTCGCCGATGACTTGATTTGTTTTCAACTTTAATTCAGAGGCGATCGTCTCTACACTTTTCCCTGCTTTCAGCGATTCTACCAACTGCCGCTGCACCGGTGTGAGGTCTTGTAAATATTGCTGCCACTGAGCGGGAGTCAAGCCCAAACTGTGTTCTTGGAGCGAAGTTTCCAGCCAGTTGGCGACTAATTCCGGTGCTTGTTTGACCGCAAAAACCCGAATCGCGTGGTAACTAACTTTTTCTCGCAAGCGGTAAATTTGCTTGATCGGAACCTTCAAATCCTCGGCAATTGCCTCTTGGGAACGACCTTGCAGGTAAAGCTGCAGCCACCGGGAAGCCAGCGGATCGACTTCAGCGGCTAAGTAATTCTCAAATTCTTGTTGGACAATCTGCCGCTGAGTTTGCTGCTCTTCCCAAGCTTGATTTTCTCGATACTCGGACAATGCCTGTTCGTCTAGCAGGCTGAGCGGTTCGTCTGTATCGTCGGGTAGAACCTGTTCCGACACCAGCCGCACCCAGTCTCCCGCAGGCACTTGCGTCAACCCGCCCCGCTGGGCACGCCGCAAGTAGTTGACAAAACGGTACACCAGCAGCGGCTGGTTGCGGATCGGCCGCAAGCAGTATTCTTCTGTGCTCGCTAGTAGCAAAGCATTTCGCAGGCGTCTGTCTGAGGTGCATTCGGCAATCCAGGCGACTTGCTGCTGCAGGTAGCGATCGGAATTGAGCATTTCCTGGATCACTTCTTGCAGTACCTCCACCGCACTCCGCTGTCTGTCGCGACTCAGGGAAACCCACGCTTGGATTTTTTGCCGGAGCACAACTAAACCGCCGAGCCGCCCGATCAAGTTGCGGTAAGCTTTTTCTGGCGGTACTCCCAGATAGCGAGAAAGCAAAATTCGATATAAAAAGTCGATCGCCCCAGAGGCGACAGACAATTGAGTTGGGCTAAGAGTGTCAAATCTTTCGGGCTTGTCTCCCAACAGCCAGCGGACAACACTCTCGCGGGTGCTAGAATTTTCGTCCGGGCAATCTTGTTCGAGTCGAGACTTCCAATCTTGTCCTAGTCTTTCCGCCAAGGTCATCGGAAAATTGGGTTTGAAACCCCGTCCTAAAAGGACGGCTTTACATTAATTTGAATCCCCTTCCGGGGTGGAGGGGTATGGTTGCCCCTCCGTCGGGATATGGTTGTCCCGTTCTCCTTTCGGAGTAAAGTTAGCACGCGCCTTTGTTTAGTGAGCTTGTTAGGCTGAAAGCACTATCGAGCGTGACATACCAGATTGTTTAACTCTCAGCGACAGAGCAGGGGACTAGCTACGCATCCGCCCGGTGTCGTGACTCAAAAAACGTAGTCCGCGAAGGACTTAGGCCCGTCAGGATGGCTTTCTAGATTTCTCTTTCAAGCCTTATGCCTTTAGGCTAAGGTTCCTGACGGGCTGTCGAGAATATTGTCTTTCACCCCCGATTTTACGTGGTATCCTGGATTTTTGAGTATTTTTCAGATATACGATCGCGCGATCGGATAAATTACCTTAAATTACCCTAAACAAAATTCCATTACGGTGCGATATGCCTAACTTTTTATTAGAACTCGGTACAGAAGAATTGCCCGCATCTTTTGTCGCAAGCAGCGCCCAGCAGTGGCAGCGACTTGTACCTGCAACGCTGGCAGAAGAATCCTTGACAAATGACTCTATTAATGTATACGCTACTCCGAGGCGTTTGGCCGTTCTCGTGAAAGGGCTGCCAGTTCAGCAATTAGATAGAGAAGAAGAGGTAAAAGGGCCACCCGCGAGTTCGGCTTTTAAAGATGGCAAACCGACGAAAGCAGCCGAAGGTTTTGCGAAAAAGCAGGGCGTCGAAATTGATGCTTTGGAAGTTCGCGCTACCGATAAAGGCGATTTTGTGTTTGTACTCAAAAAGATTCCGGGGCGGATGACAGCGGATATTTTGACAGAACTTGTGCCGCAGTGGATTAATAAGTTAGAAGGCAAAAGATTTATGCGGTGGGCCGACGGAGATTTGAAGTTTCCGCGCCCGATTCGATGGATGGTGGCTTTGTTGGATGATACTGTACTGCCAATTACATTGGTGAGCGGTTCGGATACGGTCAAGAGCGATCGAATTTCCCAAGGACACCGGGTGTTATACACCCCCCCTACACCCCAGAAGGGGGAGACGGGGGGAGTCTCGATTCCGCAAGCCGAGGATTATGTCGAGTGTCTGCGGGCTGCTTGCGTGGAGGTCGATCGAACCCAGCGCAAAAATCAAATTAAAGCACAAGTAGAAGCCGCAGCGACAAAACAAGGCGGTTACGCCGACATTACCGAAGATTTGTTAGAAGAAGTCACCGACTTAGTAGAATGGCCGAACGCAGTTGTCGGGAAATTTGACGACGAATTTTTGATATTGCCGCCGGAAGTAATTACCACAATTATTGTTACAAACCAGCGGTATTTTCCCATCCTCAAAAGCCCAAATTATCCCGAACTTCTGCCCTATTTCATTACAATTTCCAACGGAGATCCCGCTAAAGCCGCGATTATTGCAGCAGGTAACGAGCGAGTAGTGCGGGCGAGATTGGCAGACGGTCAGTTTTTCTACAAAGCAGACTTGGTAAAGCCTCTAGAGGATTATTTGCCAAAGTTGGCAACAGTTACTTTCCAGGAAGATTTGGGGACAGTGCGCGCAAAGGTCGATCGCCTGTGCAAAATTGCCAGCCTCATCGCCACTCAACTGCAAATAACAGGCGAACAACAAGCTTATATAGCAAGAGCAGCCTTACTTTGTAAAGCCGACCTCGTAACCCAAATGGTTTACGAACTACCCGAAATGCAAGGAATCATGGGGCAGAAATACGCCTTAGCAAGTGGCGAATCGGAAGAAGTAGCCACAGCAATTTTTGAACATTATTTGCCCAAAGGTGCGGGCGACAACTTGCCGCAAACTCTCACAGGTCAAGTTGTCGGAATAGCGGACAAATTAGATACTTTAGTGAGCATCTTCGGCTTGGGAATGTTGCCGACTGGTTCATCCGATCCCTTCGCTTTGCGCCGCGCAGCCAATGCAATAACTAACATTATTTGGGCGGCTCAGTTGCCCATCAACTTGCACCAGTTGCTCGCAGAAGTTGTTGCTGAATTTACCGCAGCGCGCCCGGAAACCCCGGCGGAGTTGCTAGAGCAGTTATACGAGTTTTTCTTGCAAAGAATTCGGACTTTGTTGCAAGAAGAAAAAAATGTAGATTACGATTTGGTAAATGCCGTTTTGGGAGAAAACGACCCAGAATATACTGAACGAGCATTGAGAGATTTGTTGGACGCACGGGAAAGAGCGCTTTTTCTGCAACAAATCCGCAATAACCAGACTTTGGATCTAATTTACGAAACAGTCAACCGTTCAACTCGTTTGGCGGCTCAAGGTGATTTGGATAAAGTAGAATTGGAACCGAAAACGGCGGTGAAACCAGATTTATTTCAAAAGTCGTCTGAACAAGCTTTTTACGATGCAGTGGTGCAGTTAGTGCCGCAAACGCTGCTATCCAAACAAACTCGGAATTACCAGCAGTTAGTAGATAGTTTGACTGAAATTGCTCCGGCTGTCAGCAGCTTTTTCGACGGGCCAGAAAGTGTTTTGGTGATGGACCCCGACCCGGAAATTAAGCGAAATCGGTTGAATCTACTGGGGTTGTTGCGGAATCACGCGCGGGTGTTGGCTGACTTTGGGGCGATCGTCAAAAGTTAAAATTGACAATATTTGAGTCGGCCTGGGTTGAAAACCTCCGCTTCAGTCCGCCGGGGGTTGAAACCCCCGTCTCAAAGCGAAAGTCCTCTTAAGAGGACTGAAACCCACACATACTAGACTTTTCAGTCAGTTAAAACTCACATCTTGCACCGTCAAGAACAGGCAAGATGCCTGTTCCACAAGAGATGAATTTCACTGTGGAACAGGCATCTTGCCTGTTGCTGACAATGGTGCAATATCTCAGTTTTAACTGACTTTAGCTGTTAGACAGGAATTTTCAACCCCTGGCGGGCCTTGGGAGGCAACGGGCGAGCCTGTAGGCCAACCAACTTGAGAAACTTACTTCTTAAAACTCTCGATAACAATAACATTAAAGCTTACCAATAAAACGAGTAAATTTATTAGAATTATTGCGGAACCGCGTGAGTCTCAGCAGAGTTCGATCGCTCTCTTAAAAAATAAGCAAAATGGCCAATAGTCAACAACCAATTCAAGGTTAAGATATAAACTTATAAAACCAGGGAAGTTCGCTCCATCACACACACAGCTTATGCCGATCGCTCATATCATTGGACTAGGAAAATCAGGAATTGCCGCCGCAAGACTGCTAAAACGCGAAGGATGGGAAGTAACGCTGAGCGATCGCTCATCTTCCCCAAACTTGCTCGAACAGCAACAGGAATTCGCTCACGAAGGAATTAAAGTTGAGTTAGGTAAATCTTTTGAACCAGTCGAATCTATAGAATTAATAGTAGTAAGTCCGGGCGTTCCCTGGGACAGTCCAGCCTTAGTGCGCGCCAGAGAGTTAGGCATTGAAACAATCGGAGAAATGGCTCTCGCGTGGCGTTACCTCAAATCTCCTTGGGTGGGAATTACCGGCACTAACGGCAAAACTACTACTACTGCTTTAATTGCTGCTATTTTTGAAGAGGCCGGGCTTTACGCTCCCGCTTGCGGCAATATTGGCTATGCTGCGTGCGAATTAGCTTTAGCAGAAAAACAGCCGGATTGGGTAATCGCAGAAATCAGCAGCTATCAGATAGAATCCTCGCCGTTTGTAGCGCCACGCATCGGAGTTTTGACGACTTTGACGCCGGATCACCTCAGCCGCCACAAAACTTTGGAAAATTACTACAACATTAAAGCGCATTTGCTGAAAAAGTCTGAATTGCAAGTCATCAATGGCGACGATCCTTATTTGCGGCAGCAAGGAATTGACGTTTGGCCGGATGCGTGTTGGACAAGTGTCAAAGGTGAAAAAGAACTGTTGGGAAATACAGATTTTGGAGCCTATATTCAAGATGGTTGGGTAATAGCTCAAAGCGAGAAAATTTTGCCTGCTAATTCTTTGCGGATGGTGGGAGAACACAATTTGCAGAATTTGTTAATGGCGGTGGCGGCGGCTAACTTGGCGGGGATAGATAAAAGTGCGATCGCCCGGGCGATCGCTAAATTCCCCGGAGTTTCGCACCGCCTCGAACACATCTGCACTTGGGAAGGCATAGATTTCATCAACGACAGCAAAGCTACTAATTATGACGCCGCCCAAGTCGGGTTGGCTTCTGTGAGCGCACCGGCGATTTTAATTGCGGGCGGCGACCCAAAAGAAGGGGATGATCGCGCATGGATTGATACAATCAAGGCGAAAGCTGCTGCGGTGCTGTTAATTGGAGATGCAGCGAGTCTTTTTAGCGATCGGCTCACACAAGCAAATTACAACGCTTGGGAAATTGTCGAAACAATGGAACGAGCAATCCCGCGATCGGCAGAATTAGCCCAACAAAATCATGCTAAAGTAGTGCTGCTTTCCCCAGCCTGTGCTAGCTTCGATCAATACCAAAACTTCGAGCAACGGGGCGATCATTTCCGCCAATTATGCCTCGAATCCCTAGTTTAGATATGTCATTGTTCGCTGTGTACAAAGTAAAATTGTTATACACAGCGAACACTAACAAAATTAAATCTGCGTTCATCCGCGTCTATCGGCTTACATCTGCGGTTAAAAATTAAAACCTCTGATTTCCGCCAATCTACTTTAACTAATAGTCTTCCAAACAGTCTTAATCCTATCCTGTTGTTCCCATTCTAGCGCCTGAAAAACTAGCATCATTTCCTCATGAGTGTAATCAATAATGATCGCAGCCAATTGAGCGGCAGTTTCCGCTTCCAGCATGGCTAGTTTCAATTTGGTCATTCCTTCTTTATCCATCTACACTAAAACTTGGATTTGTACCTCGCTTTTATTTTAATTTGACTTACAAATCTCTGTTAATTTTGCCTTAAAATCAGCAATATTAGCAGGACTTAGTGTGTCAAAATTGCGCGAGGATATTTTAAATTCTTGCCTGCAAATCTGAGAGAGCAATTTTTCATCAATCTCCAGAATATTGCCTTGGGAAGTAACATTTTTTTGCAACAAAGTTGCGATTTCTCTTTCCAGTTGGCGATAGCCTTGCTGAAAGAAATCTTGAGAGTTAGAACGAAACAAACCGCTATTGACTTGCTGAATTTGGCTAGGTGTCAGCGATTGAGCCGAGACAGCAGCCGGAAATCCCAAATATGCTGCTAGCAACCAGCTATAAATTATCTGTTTGAGAATGCTGTTCATCACTGTCGGGAGGAGTTTCTACCTCAGTTGGTTTCTCGTTTTCTGACTCACTTCCTAATTCATCTTCTCGTTCAAGTTTTTCTTGCCACTCGACAAGCTGCTGAAAAAGTTTCGGGTTAATTTCAAATACGGGTTTGTTGATTTCTGACATATTTACTCCTAACATTTATTACCATTTATTACATTTAACTCGTTTCCGGGCTCTGCCTGCGAATCGCTGTCCAGAGGATATGGCTCGTTTTTTGAGCAGGAAAATTGGAGGCCTATCCTCCGGATCTGCGTTACCACGCAGAGCTTGGCAACGAGTAGAAAAACAATTATGTCGATCAGAAGCTACGCTCAAACCTTCAATAGCGACATAATTATGCCAGTTAAAGACCCACCAAGTAAAGCTAAAGTAGCTAAGGTACTAATGCCAAATCCTGCCGCTCTTTTTTCGGCAGCTTGATAGTAACCCCAAGCAAACAAAATGCGTCCAACTATCCAAACTGCGCCGATAGCAGCACCCCAAATTGGGCTGATAAATTGCGAGAACATCCACAACGAGGGCAAAAATAGAATCATTTGCTCTAAGGTATTTTGCTGAACTCGCAACACTCGTTCAAAGTCTGGGTTTCCTGTCATCTGCGGGGGAGAAACTTTGTGTTTGAATCTAGCTCGGCTGACGTTGATGGTAACAACGAAGTAGAGAATTAATGCTGAAACAGTAATTAGACTAGGCAAAAGTGTCGCGTTTGCTTCTGCGAGCATGATTCGATATTATTGGGGTGGAGTATATATCTTGATTATAAATCAATTATTGCCGATCGGGTTATTCATCGCCATTCCGTCATTCAAGGCAGAGGATGTGCTTCAACTGCTGGGTATTAGTGGCGCGACAATTGCTTTCGGGTTCCGGGACATCCTCGAAAACTGGCTGGCTGGGATTTTGATTGTTTTTGATCGCACCTGCAGACGGATACAAACCCGCGACTCCTCTCGTGAGCCGGCCCAAATTTGAGACTTTTGTTCAAGCTCCCAGATTCATCAGTGGAGTCAATCTAAAATCTAAAATCAGTGGAGTAAATTTAAAATCTAAAATCTAAAATCTAAAATCTAAAATCTAAAATCGACTGACCTTACCTGCATACGGATACAAGCCCCTGACTTAAGGAGATTATTTTGCTCAACAATATTCGAGACCGTCTTAAATATTTCACTAGGAGCAGGATTGATCCACAGCATTTAAAGAAAATACGAGTTGACTTGTTGGAAGAATCAACCCTAGATATTGACTATCTTGTCTTAATTCTCGGCTCCTGTATAATCGCTACCTTTGGACTGCTTGCCAACAGTGCGGCCGTCATCATCGGTGCTATGATCATAGCGCCTCTGATGTTGCCAATCCGAGGGTTAGCATTTGGAGCGGTAGAAGGTAACGTTCTCCTCTTCCGCAAAGGTTTAATTGCATTAGCAGTCGGGACGCTGCTAGCAATTTTTCTAGCTTGTATTTTGGGGGCTTTAGTACAACTTCCCGACTTTGGGAGCGAAGTTCTAGCTCGTTCTAAACCTACATTACTAGACTTAGGAATTGCGATCGCCGCTGGGGGAATCAGCGGCTATGCGAAAGTTCAGCCCAAAGTTTCTGCTACTCTGGCGGGAACTGCGATCGCCGTGGCTCTCATGCCGCCAATTTGTGTTATAGGTTTAGGCTTATCTCAAGCTAATTGGTCACTCAGTTTGGGAGCAAGCCTGCTGTATCTTACTAATTTGCTGGGGATTACTCTCTCCTGTATGCTGACCTCTTTAATGGCCGGCTACACCCCCCTGCATCGCGCCGGTAAAGCCCTCTTGTGGGCGCTAGCATTGACGGCTATACTTGTGATTCCTCTGGGGGTGAGTTTTGCGGAATTGATCGAGCAAGCGCAACTCGAAGCCAGTCTGAAGCGGGCGTTGCTTAACCGAACTATCACTTTTCAACGGGTGGAACTGATTAAAACTGATACTAACTGGTTGGCGAAACCGCCGGAAGT
>JACJNV010000330.1 GCA_014695175.1 Microcoleus sp. FACHB-DQ6
GTGGCTTCTGGCCTCGACAGTTTGGTGCTCGGAGAAGGACAAATTTTGGCTCAGGTGAAACAAACTCACAAACTCGCCCAGCAGTACAAAGGTGTAGGCAGAATTTTAGAGCGCTTGTTCAAGCAAGCTCTCACAGCAGGGAAGCGAGTTCGCACGGAAACTAGCATCGGTACCGGTGCAGTTTCTATCAGTTCGGCGGCTGCAGAATTGGCTCAAATGAAGGGTCAGCATTTAGCAAGCAGCAAAATTGCGATTATCGGTGCTGGCAAAATGTCGCGGCTTTTGGTACAGCATTTGCTCTCAAAAGGAGCTAGCCATATTTCGATCGTTAACCGCTCTGTGCGTGGCGCCCTGGAGTTGGCCGGTCAGTTTAAAGATGCTGAACTGCACCTGTATCAGCTCTCGGAAATGATGCAGGTAATTGCCAGTTCTGACTTGGTTTTTACCAGTACGGCAGCTACTGATCCACTGTTAAATAAAGCTAAATTGGAAGCGGTTTTGGACCCAAATCGCCCTTTGATGTTGGTGGATATTTCTGTGCCGCGCAACATTGACTCAGATGCGAACGAACTCGCTAATGTGCGATCGTTTAATGTGGACGACTTGAAAGCAGTGGTAGCTCAAAATCACGAAAGCCGCCGCAAAATGGCAATGGAAGCTCAGGGCTTGCTGGAACAGGAAGTAGAGGCTTTCGATCTCTGGTGGCGCAGTCTGGAAACTGTTCCTACTATTAGCTGTTTGCGGGATAAGATAGAATTGATTCGGGAACAAGAGTTAGAAAAAGCTTTATCGCGTCTGGGTGCAGAATTTTCGGAGAAACATCAAGATGTGATTGAATCTTTAACCAGGGGGATTGTGAATAAGATTTTGCACGATCCGATGGTACAGTTGCGCGCTCAGCAGGATATTGAGGCGCGCCGGCAAGCGATGCAAACTTTGCAAACACTGTTTAATTTGGATGTGGATGTCAATCAGCAGTACAGCTAGTTTGTCATTAGTCATTGGTGATTAGTCATTAGTCAGTTGACAGGAAAGCAGTTGGCAGTTGACAGGAAAGCAGGAGTCAGATTATGTCCGGTCAATTACCATGAATAAAAATACCTCCAACTTTTGCGGAAAAAGCATCGTTCGCGAGGGGCAATTGCTTGAACCTGATATTAGTTATTATTCAACCCATAACTAATGACTAATAACTAATGACTAATAACTAATGACTAATAACTAATGACTAATAGGCGAATTTATCAAATAATCCTACTGATTGTAGGGCTGTGGCTGGTTTTGGAGTTAGCCTCCCGCATTGCGGCAGAAATTCTCTGGTTTCAGGAAGTTGGATATCTTCAGGTTTTTCTGTTAAAGCTGAAAACTCAAGGGTTGCTGGGGGCGATCGCAATTGCTGTTTCTTCTGTCTTTTTGCTCGGAAATTTGGCTTTAGCCCGCCGCCTGCAACATCCCGCAGAGGAAATGAAATCGCCGGTTGCGGGGGCGCTATTTGCTTCACTGAGGGCGAACAAAACGGGGAAGAATTACGAATTACCTGTTGCTAAATCCCAAATAACCTTTTCCTGGCTGCTGTTGGCGGTATTCGGATTGAGTTCGATCGCAACTTTGACAGTAATTCACTGCGGGCTGTTAGCTGCAAACAGCCTCACCTATTTCGGTATAGCTGGCAATTTACCTGCACCGCCCGTGCAGTTGGGAATTGAGTCAATCCAGCATGGGGCGGTGCAGCTATTTTCTCACTGGTGGCAGTTGGGCTTGCTGCTGGGGGCAATGTTAGCTGTGGTAATTAAGCCTGATTTTTGGCTGCGGGCGATCGCCCTTTTTCTCACTTTGGCGATCGGGCTGATTGCCGCCAGTCGCTGGACAAAAGTTTTGCAATATTTTAACCCTACTAATTTTAACACAACCGACCCTCTTTTTAATCAAAATATTAGCTTTTATGTATTTATTTTGCCAATACTAGATTTGCTAAGCTTCTGGCTGACAGTTGTCTTTTTGTACAGTTTAGTATCTTGTGCTTTAACATATTTGCTGTCGAGAAATAGCCTGAGTCAAGGGATATTTTTGGGGTTTTCTCGATCGCAGCAGCGGCACTTGTACGGGTTGGGTGCAGCTTTAATGCTAGCCGTTGCATTCCGCTACTGGTTGGGGCGCTACGCATTGCTGTATTCGCGGGGAGACGTTACTTACGGGGCGAATTATGCTGACGTGACGGTGCGGCTGCCCTGCTACGGATTTTTGAGTATTTTGGCGGGGGCGATCGCACTTTTGATGCTGTGCCAGGTTTCCCCATTCAAACTAAAAAATGAACTCATAAAAAAGATTATTTTAGCTTGGCTAACTTTAAGTTTTTTTGGAACTGGGCTGCTGCCAACAATTGTGCAGCAACTCCTAGTTAAACCTAACGAATTAGCACGAGAAAAGCCCTACATTAAGCGCAGTATTGCCTTTACTCAAGAAGCCTTTGACCTCAACAATATAGAAGTAAAAACTTTCGATCCCGCCGGAAAACTTACTTATGCTGACTTAGAAAAAAATAAACTTACTATTAGCAACATCCGGCTGTGGGACAAGCTACCGCTGCTGCAAACCAACCGACAGTTACAGCAAATCCGACCCTACTATACATTTCCTGATGCCGATATCGAGCGCTACACAATCAAAAATGAAAAAGCAAAAAAGGGAGATTCTGAAAGCCAACAAGTGTTTCTGGCAGCGCGGGAATTAGATTACACAGCAGTTGCCCCCGAAGCTCAAACTTGGGTAAACGAACACCTGGTTTACACTCACGGTTACGGTTTTACTATTTCTCCGGTAAATACAGTCGGTGTCGGCGGTTTACCCGATTATTTTGTCAAAGATATTGGAGTTGCAGCCCAGAAAGGAGAGACTGCTTTGGAAATAACCAGCGATCGAATTCGGGCCAGTATTCCGATCGGCTACCCGCGAATTTACTACGGCGAAATCACCGATACAGACGCGATGGCGCCCACAAAAGTCCAAGAATTCGACTATCCCAGCGGCGAAGAAAATGTTTACAATACTTACAGCGGTAAGGGCGGAATTGCGATCGGTTCTAGGTGGCGGCGCTGGCTGTTTGCTAATTATCTCAAAAATTGGCAAATGGCGCTGACGCGCAATTTTACGCCAGAAACTAAATTACTGTACCGCCGAAATATTAACAAAAGAGTCCGGGCAATAGCTCCTTTTTTGCGCTACGATTCCGACCCGTATTTAGTAGTAGCAAACGCCAATCTTAGCAATGATGATATAGAAAAAGAAAAAGATGCAAATGGCAACGAGATTAAACCTTCAGCCTCGGCCACTGATAAATCTCCCAACTATCTTTACTGGATTATCGATGCCTATACAGCGAGCGATCGCTATCCGTATTCTGACCCCGGAAATCATGAGTTTAACTACATCCGCAACTCCGTTAAAGTAGTCATTGATGCCTACAATGGGTCTGTTGACTTCTACGTTGCCTATCCCTCCGATCCGATTATTAACAGTTGGATGGCTATCTTTCCCGGACTCTTCAAACCCCTTGACAAAATGCCTCCGGCTCTCCGCAAACATATCAGATATCCAGTAGATTTGTTGAGCATTCAATCAGAACGCTTGCTAACTTATCATATGGAAGACCCGCAAGTATTTTACAATCGGGAGGATTTGTGGCGAGTTCCCAATGAAATTTATGGCAGCGAACAGCAGCCCGTAGCACCGTATTATTTGATTATGAAGCTGCCAACTGAAAAAGCCGAAGAATTTATTTTGCTGCTTCCATTTACACCAGTAAGTCGTAACAATTTAATTGCTTGGATTGCAGGGCGATCGGATGGTAGCGAGTACGGAAAATTACTGCTCTATTTATTCCCC
>JACJNV010000331.1 GCA_014695175.1 Microcoleus sp. FACHB-DQ6
TGGCGCCTAAATCAGCTTCTATTTGTGCTTAATTTATGAAACATTTTGCCCTACTACCGTGCTTCTACATAGTCACAGATCGTAGTTGGTTCCGGGATCGGTAAACCTTCTTCTCGCAATCCTTCTAAGTGAAATTCGATCGCTTCTTTAATTTGCTGCTGTACTTCCGCAAGGGTAGCGCCTGTGGCTGCACATCCGGGTAAATCTGGTGGATATGCTGAATAATTATTGGGTGTTTTTTCAATCACAATGGCATAGCGCATTAGTTGATACCCACGGGTGGTCAGAAACCGGGTTCTTTTACGAAAATCTTTCGTTGTCACCCACAAATTAGGTAAAAAACCCGGTTTCTTTGGCTAACTGCTATGACCCAAAATTCGCGACTCTGTTGTTTGATGAGTGAGCCTACCTTACCCTCTTTCAGGTAATTCAATAGATGAGCACAGTTATACGAGTGACGTAGCAGGTAATGAAATGACGAAAAGCCTATAACTTCGTAAAAAAAGGTTCGATAAAAAAGACTTGACAAGGGGCTGAAATCGTTATAGGTTACAGATTACAACTCTCGACGCGAGAGAAGAATCCTTCCCAATCCCATAACCCTGCACCTACCATCAACCTACGCCCAACGAGCACGCCGCCCTGCCACGGCCGGACCGCCCAGACCGCCAACCCCGTCGGGAGGTGGCCATGCTCTGCTCTGAGATTAAAGGTCAGGTACTCTAAGTCCAACCAACTTCCTCCTTTTCGCCAACCGAGGCGATCGCCCAGGTCGTCTTCAACCTCCCAATCTTCTTTACCGCGTACTTCCCACCAGATTTGTTTCTGGACACTAAAGCCGAAACGACCCTGACTGTATTTTACCCACAACTGGTCGATCGTCCGTAAATCATCGCAAGGAAAATTATCAATTGATTCCCGCTCCAAATAACCTTCCTTCTCCCGTCTAGCAGCTTTCAGCATCACCTTCAGCGTTTCCCAATCCGCCTCTTCCCACTCCCCCGCCGCCAATAAATCCCGCAGATCAGTATAGTCAACACCCCGGGCCGATTTAAGGGAGTCTGGTAATGGTTGAGGTAATGGCTGAGGTGATGTGTGACGTGGCGGTGGAGGTATTTGAGGTGATGGTTGAGGTGATTGAGTACCAAGAGCCTGCAAAACTTCAGTAGGAGATTGATAACGTCGCTTACTAGCAGGTAGTATCATTTTATCTAAAATCAGACCCAGTTCCGAACTGACAGATGCTTTTAAGTGTTGTCGCCACACCCACTCCATCTCACTTGTATCGAATAAATCAATCGGTTCAACCTGAGTTAACAGATACAGACAAGTGACACCCAGACTATAAATATCACTAGGATAAATGGCTTTGCCCGCTGCTTGTTCCGGTGCCGTATATCCAGCAGTCCCGATCACCGTTCCCGTTACAGATAAAGCAGTTTGTGTCGCATATTTCGCGGCTCCAAAGTCAACTAAAACCAATTGCCCATCTTGCCGAACAATAATATTTTCTGGCTTGATATCTCGGTGAATTACTTGGCGAGAGTGAATGAACTCGAATACTGGCAGTAAATTATTAAGCAAGTTGCGAATCTGCGTTTCGCTAAAATATCCCTTAGATTCTAGTGCTTCGGCTAAATTTTCACCCTCGATGAATTCTTGGACTAAATACTGCCGTCCATCTTGACTAAAATATGCTAATAAGTCGGGAATCTGAGAATGTTTACCCAACTGTTCTAGGCGTACTGCTTCAAGCTCAAATAACTCAGCAGCTTTCTGGATACTAGAAGCGCCTTGAAGTTGGGGGTAGAATTGTTTAATAACGCAGGGAGGTTTTGAGGGTTTATACTCGTCAACAGCTAGAAAAGTGCGCCCAAATCCCCCTTGTCCAATAATTTTTTTCGCTCCGTAGCGATCGCCCAATAGCAGTTTATTCCCACATTGTTGACAGAATGTTGTAGAGCCAGACGGGTTTTGGAATAGGCAATCAGGGTTTAGACACTGGCTCATAAAAGATGCTTAGAGATTACAGATTAAAGCTCTCGATGCGATGCCAGCGGAGATGGTGTTTAATGTGGAACAGCAGAGCCGGGTAAGGACATCGCATTGCCTTTCATCGTGTCAACTTAAGTCTGAAACCTTTGATATCTCTCGCTTTTATCCGAGGCCAGAGCCCCCTAACTCCCCCTTAAAAAGGGGGACTTTGATCGGACTCTTGTCCCCCCCTTCTTAAGGGGGGCTAGGGGGGATCTGGCCTCGACGATAAACAGCAGTCTATGACTACGTTTGACCTTAAGTTGAGACTAATAGGCACTGCCTAAGTCCCCACTCAAAACTCGTTAAACTTTTGTCCCGCACTCAGGACAAAAGTTATTCGTCGAAACATTCTTAGCGCCGCAACTGGGACAATAAACCAACTCCGCAGAGTGCAACTTGCTACGATCGGGCAAACCAACCATTTGAGCGTTGCTCTTACCTGGAACTACCATCGGATAGCAGTTTTCGTCCCTCGTCACCTTCACGTTCATCAGCACCGGGCCGTCGTGAGCGAGCATTTGAGCGATCGCATCTTTGAGTTCCTCCGGCCGCGAAACCAGCATCCCCTTCACGCCATAAGCTTCAGCCAGCATCACAAAATCCGGCATCCCTACAGTCATATTCGACGACGAATAACGCTCCCCGTAGAATGCTTGCTGCCACTGCCGCACCATTCCCTGCCAGCCGTTATTTACAATAACAATCTTGACATTAATGCCGTATTGTGTTAATGTTCCCAGCTCTTGAATATTCATTTGCACGCTAGCATCGCCAGCAATACAAATCACTTGCTCATGCGGCAGCGCCATTTTCGCGCCCATCGCCGCCGGCACCCCGAAACCCATCGTGCCCAAACCAGCGCTCGAAATCCAGCGGCGCGGCCCGTTGTTCAAGAATTGAGCCGACCACATTTGATGTTGACCGACATCTGTTGTGTAGTAAGCATCCGGCGCTTGGGTAGCCAACTCCGAAATCACCTCTTGCGGAGACAAAATGTCGGGGTAATGAGGCACAACTAACGGATAGTCCTGTTTCCACTGATCGATCCTGTGCAGCCATTCCGCAGTCTGTCCGGCCTTCCCCGAAACTCCAGTTTCCCGACAGCGGCGCAGCAAATCGATCAAAACATGGCGGACATCTCCGACAATCGGCACATCAGGGCCGCGATTTTTGCCTACTTCCGCCGGGTCGATATCGATGTGAATCACCTTAGCGCGCGCGGCAAACTCGTCTAATTTCCCGGTCACGCGATCGTCAAACCTCGCCCCCACAGCAATCAGCAAATCGCACTCGGTAACGGCAAAATTAGCGTAAGCAGTGCCGTGCATCCCCAGCATTTTCACCGACAAAGGATGGTTTTCGTCAAAGCAACCTTTGCCCATCAGCGTTGTCGTGACCGGCAATTGGAAAAGTTCTGCCAGTTCCTTAATTTCCTCGTGGGCCCCCGCTGCGATCGCCCCGCCACCTACATAAAGCAAAGGACGCTTTGCTTCCTTCAGCAAATGAATCGCTTGATTAATCTGGCGGGGATTTCCCTTCACCGTCGGGCGATAGCCCGGAATTCTCACCGATCCGGGTTCCACGGGCAGATAGTCAAATTCTTCTAAACCCACATCCTTGGGTACATCAACCAACACCGGCCCCGGCCGCCCTGTACTCGCGATGTGGAAAGCTTCAGCCACAATTCGCGCCATATCTCCCGGCTCGCGCACTACATAGGAATGCTTGACAATTGGCAGGGTAATCCCGTAAATATCTGTTTCCTGAAACGCATCAGTGCCGATCGCCGGACGTGGAACCTGACCGGTAATAATTACCATCGGGATCGAATCCATGTGGGCCGTCGCAATCCCCGTCACCAAATTAGTTGCGCCCGGGCCGGAAGTAGCGAAACAAACCCCAACTTGTCCGGTAGCGCGGGCGTATCCGTCGGCCGCGTGAGCAGCGCCTTGCTCGTGCCGCACCAAAATGTGTTTGATGGCGCCGGTTTCTTCAGCGCGGTAGAGTTCGTCGTAAAGCGGCAGAATTGCGCCGCCGGGATAACCAAAAATATGCTTGACGCCGTGGCGGATCAAGCTGTCTATCAGAGCAAATCCACCAGTTGCACGCCTGATGGTCACTTTAGTTTTTAGTTGCACAGAATTTCCTTCCTTAAACTAATTATGATTTTTAATGAAAGCTTTTATACTACTTTAATCTTAATTAATGAAACTATGAAAATTTAAGTGGTGAGATTTTACGAAAGATTTCGCGATCGGAGAGGGTTCGCCCGATCGAGACATTGTGGAACAGCAGAGGAAGAAAAGAAACAGAGCAAATCGCGGCTTCTATGCCGGTTTACCGTGATATCACCCTTTTAGAGCATTCGTGATTCGGCATTCGACAAGAAAAACAATCGTTTCAGCAATTAAGAACGTCCTAAGCATCAGGGCGGTTGCTATGTTAGAGATCGATCGCGAAAAGAAAGCCCTTTTCCTTCTTCTTCCCTCTTCCTTCCGTCTGCATTCTTCCTTCTTGCCAAAGTTCAGAGAACATCCTGCAAGACTTTGCGGGTATGTCGCCAAGCTACCATACCCATCACTGAGACCAAAAAGCCCAAACTCAGTAACACGATCCGCAAGCCGAGGTCATCCGATCGGACGGCTTTGCTGACAGCATCTGTCAGCGGGCCGGTAATCGCTAAAGGCACGCTCAGAGCAATATTAATCGCATTGTTTTCCAATCCAAAGACCTTGCCCCGCATTGATTCTGGAGTTTTTTCTTGAATCAGAGCCTGCATCGGCCCGTTAATTAACGAAGCACCAAAACCGAACAGAGCACTCAATCCGAATCCCACCCACAACTGTCGGGTAAAGGCAAACATTGCTAATACAAAACCCATCATCAAGAAACCGATTAACGGCAGAGGTTTGTGGTGGAACCGACTGCCCCAGTGTCCCAAAAAGCCTGCGCCGAAGACCATTCCGACTCCTGCAGCAGCTAGCAAAAAGCCAAATTGAGTTTCTTTGAGACCTATTTTGCCTGAAAGTGCGATCGCCAGCACCTGAAGCGCCGCAAACACGGAATACAAAATCGTCAACTGCACCATCGCGTTGCTGACAAGGTGATTGTGTTTCACATACCGCAAACCTTCCTTGAGGTCTTGCCAAGGATGGACGTTTTTGGCACTGCTGCCGACATGACCTTCTTTGATCTGCATGGCATAGATCAAACCTGCTGATATCAGGTACAACCCGCCCAGCAAAAACTCTTGAGAAGCTGATCCGAAGCTGTGTTTGACCCAACTAAACAGCGGTTCGCCGATCGTCATCCCGATAATGATCCCGCCCATTGTGGACGAGGCGAACAGAGCATTTGCTGACATCAGTCCCTCTCGCCCCACGACTAGGGGGACGGCTGCCGCTTCTGCAGGAGCAAAAAATTGCGTTACGGTAGAGATCAAAAACGTCATCGTCAACAAAACCACAAAAGCTTTGGGCAAAAACGGCAAAGCTACAATCAACCCGGCTCGAATCACATTGCAGGCGATCAGCATTTGCTTTTTGGAAAAGCGGTCTACGACGATACCGGCTGCGGAACCAAAGACGATCGCCGGCACCGTGTAGGCGATCATCACCGCTGACAGCATAGAATTTTCCGAATGCTGCCAAGAAACAGGCCAGGGTCGGTAGTCGCCAGTTTTCAGCAGAATAATCAGCAATACATAAAAAATTTTATCCGCCACTTGGGCCAATAACTGGCCCGTCCACAAGGCGAGGAAGGGGCGATTTCTCAGTAGGGCATCAAGCCCGCTGCGGTCAGGGGGAGGGCTGGCTGGGTGCATAGGAATAGTTTAACTGACCGCCTCTAGCAATTATAGTTTTCAGCAATACGTGCAAATCTCGCATGGCAAAGTGGAAACCCGGAAAACTCCTGTCTCCTGCGTTCTTTTTCTGTTTTAGCAGATCGGCGGGGGACGGCTGCTGCAGTCTTCTTAACTCTACCGCGATCAGCCGGAACCGAGAACCCGCGGCCCGGCAAATGCGAGAATATTGTTAAAGATTGGCGGGCATATCATCGCGAGTACAAAATAAGGTAGTATATTTTACAAAATACTTAATACTAGCAGTGATATGAAAAGATGTCACGCGATTTAAGTAATATAACGAAGGTACTAACTGTTAGGAGTGAGAAACTTGAAAAAGGTTGAAGCTATTATTCGCCCCTTTAAACTAGACGAAGTGAAAATCGCACTCGTCAATGCTGGCATTGTGGGGATGACTGTTTCTGAAGTTAGAGGTTTTGGCCGTCAGAAGGGCATGACTGAACGCTATCGCGGTTCTGAGTACACTGTTGAGTTCTTGCAAAAGCTCAAGGTCGAGATTGTTGTGGAAAACGATCAGGTTGACATGGTGGTTGATAAAATTATCGCGGCTTCCCGCACGGGCGAGATTGGCGACGGCAAGATTTTCATCTCTCCTGTAGAACAAATTATTCGGATTCGGACTGGGGAAAAGAACTTGGAGGCAATCTAAGATACTGGGGCATTGGGCATTGGGCATTGGTAATTGGTATTTGGTAACTGGTCATTGGTAACTGCTAATTGCCAACGAAAAACCTCTTTCCTGTTTATTTCTGATACCTAAGTGCCCATATCCAATGCCACAGTTACCCCCTATTTTGGCTTTTTTCCGCATTACGGGTTGACAATATTCGCCATTTGTGGTAATAGAGCCTGGAATGCTCGGCCGCGGTGAGAGTGCGATCGCTTGATATCCGGTGTCATTTCTGCAAAAGTCTGTTGCTGTGCGGGTACGTAGAAAATGGGATCGTATCCGAAACCTCCCGTACCGCGAGGAGTGTGCAGGATTTCGCCCCGACAAATTCCTTCTACTTGCAAGGCAATTGTACCGTCGGGACGGGCGATCGCGATCGCGCAAACAAATTGTGCTTCCCGGTTTTGTTCGCTTCCCAATTCTGTGAGGAGTCGAGATATCCTGTCAGCATCGGTTTTGCCGTAGCGTGCGGAGTAAATCCCAGGTTTGCCGTCGAGTGCGTCTACCATTAAACCAGAATCATCGGCGATCGACCATTTGCCCGTTGCTTTTGCCACTTCAGACGCCTTCAAGCAAGCATTAGCAATAAAAGTTTCGCCTGTTTCCTCGATTTCCAAGTCTTCCGGTTTGAGCTGCAATTCCCATCCCAAATCCTGAAGATAAACTTGCATTTCCTTGAGTTTACCCGGATTGCCGGTAGCTACAACTAGCAATTTGCGATTATTCATTATTTCACTTAAAACTTACGCATAGATATTAACAAACATATTGGGAAAATGGTTGCAACAAAATTCCCAAAATCTTATCAACATCTTGAATATAGTATTCAATCGGATCTATATAAACAGTAGTTTCCTCCAAAATCAAGAATTTCCAGTTAGTTCCAGTCGTCACTGAACCGTAAATGCGATCGACCTCAGTGTCTTGGTTTTGATTGAAGCATTGAGCCGCTACCATTGCGGCTACGCATTGACCCAAACCGCCAATAATATCTTCCTTTTTTGCCTCAAAAATTGTTATAACCGGAGCACTGATAAACAATTGTTCTGAAGAACCGCTAATAATATAATCGCAAAATCCTTGCAAACCTCTTTCTGGATCGACAGTAAAATCCTTACCGGAAAAAAGAGAAACTCGTTTGTTTAACAATCGCCTAACTTCTGCTAAAATCGGGGCAATCAAAAATTCCGAGCGAGCTTTTTCTGTGGAAATAAAAGTTGCTAGCGGTACATAATCGATCAGGATTGTTGTTAAGATTTCTGAGGGTAAAACTGGTTTTGTGTCGGCAAATAAATTGCGGCTTTCATCTAAGGTTAATCCAAAATCTTTTTTGACTCTCGCAAGGCTGAAATCGCTGTATGCCATTTGCTTTGATCCTAAAATTAACCTGATATAGCCGCCATACTATTTGATTTCTGAACAATATTTTTTAACCGCAGAGGACGCAGAGGACACGGAGAAAGAGAGATTTGATATCAAGTCATCCGCGTTCATCTGCGTTTATCTGCGGTTGAAAACTCCGATTAATTATGCGCCCAAGCTTTCGCCCAGTTTAAGTTTTGCATAACTTCTTTCAATGTCGCCGCTTCTGAATACAGCCGCAACACTGGTTCGGTTCCGCTAAACCGAATTAATAGCCAACTTCCGTCAGCCAAGCGGAATTTATATCCGTCAACTTTGTTGCAATCTACAACTGCTTTGCCGGCGATTTCTGTTAAAGGTTGATTTTGCAACAGATCCAGCAAACGCGACCTTTCTTCCATGTTTGCTAGGTGCAAGTCTATTCTGTCATAAGCTGAAGTAAAGCTTGTCTCTTGTTGCAGTCGGCTGTAAATTTCGCTTAAGTCTTCCCCGGATTTGACAACGGCTTCTAACAAGTACAGCGCTCCCAGCAAAGCATCTCGTTCGGGAATGTGTGTACCGTAGCCAATTCCTCCCGATTCTTCGCCGCCGACTAAGACTTGGGTGGTTAACATTCGATCGGCTATATACTTGTAACCGATCGGCGTTTCAAATAAAGGCAAGTCGTACAGCTTGGCAATTTTGGGAATTATGTCTGAACCGCTGACTGTTTTGATGACTTCCCCGGTCAAGCCGCGCCGTTTTGCTAGATGTTCGATTAATATGGGAACGAGGATTTGTGAACTGAGAAAGTTGCCGCTAGAGTCAACGGCTGCAATTCGATCGCTATCTCCGTCAAATACAAATCCGATCGACAAACCAGAACTTTTTCGCTGGTGAGTACGCATCACCCGAAATAACTGCGACAGGTAGCGCGGTAAAGGTTCCGGTGCACCGCCGCCGAACAGCGGATCTCGATCGCTGTTGACTTCGTGCACTGTTTCTTCTAAAATTTGAGCTAATCCTCCGGCGGCCGCACCGTGCATTACATCTACAAATACTGTAATTTTGCCGCTGGCGATCGCCTCTTTAATCGCCTCAATATCTACCGTTTCCCGCAAGGTTTTGCAGTAAGCCGGCCAAGGATTGAAATTCTCCAATTTGCCGGGAGTTGCTGAAACTGCCGCCGGATTTTCGAGTTTTGCTTCTATCTGTTGAGTAACTTCGGGCGAAACTGAACCGCCAAATCCGCCCTTGACTTTTAACCCTAAATATGCACCGGGATTGTGGCTGGCTGTCAGGACGATCGCACCCAAAGCATTTAATTGTTTGGCAGCTAAACTGAAAGCTGGAGTGGGGGCGTAGGATTCGCTAAGCAGCACGTCAAATCCTGCGTTTTGGATGGCAACAGCCGCTGTTTTGGCAAATTCTTCAGCCAGAAACCGGCGGTCGTAACCGACAATTACGTTACCGCTGCTGCCATCGCTGCCGCCGGTTTGTGCGAGAACTTGTGCCGCTAGGGGAGCTACTAACGCCACGCGATCGAATGTAAAATCGTCAGCAATGATGCCGCGCCAGCCATCTGTACCGAATTTAATAGGATTCATTAGTCACAAGTCATGAGTCACCCGTCTATTTTATGGGTTTATCAGTCGATCGTCATCGGATTTTAGATTTTAGATTTTAGATTTTAGATTATGGAATTGGTTCCACAGCCTTTACTCTGGCTATTGACTGTTGACTGTTAGCTGCTGACTGTTGGCTGTCATTAGCCTTGCTTGATAGATTATGTTGGGTTTCGTCTCTCAACCCAACCTACTAATTACTGTTAACTGCCAAATGCCAACTGCCAACTGTCAACTGTCAACTGTCAACTGACTAAAAGAATGCTGGTTGGTGGCGGATCAAATTCAGGAATTCTTCGCGAGTTTTCTGTTCATCTTGAAAGACGCCCAACATTGCACTCGTAACCGTCCAAGCACCGGGTTTTTGCACACCCCGCATCGTCATGCACATATGGCTGGCTTCCATTACTACAGCTACTCCCTGCGGTTCCAATATTGTCTCAACTGCTTCGGCAATTTGGCGCGTCAAACGTTCTTGCACCTGCAACCGGCGGCTGTACATCTCGGCAATTCTGGCTAATTTGCTCAGTCCCACTACTTTTTGGTTGGGAATGTAAGCGATGTGAACTCGGCCCATAAACGGCAGCATATGGTGTTCGCACATACTGAATACGCTGATGTCTCGCACCAGTACCATTTCGTTGTGACCTTCGTCAAAGATAGCGCCGTTGAGGAGTTCTTCGAGGGATTGACTGTAGCCACTGGTGAGAAACCGCATTGCTTCTGCTACCCGCTTCGGGGTTTTGAGCAATCCTTCGCGTTCGGGGTCTTCCCCTACTCCCAGCAGCATTGTCCGAACGGCGGCCATCATTTCTTCCTGGCCTACTTCTGAGGGTACGGGTACGTTGGATTCTTGACCGTGCGATGAATTGCGATCGGGTCGAGTGGGGATGCGCGGGGCGTTGTTTTCTGCGGTTTGTAACAGTTTCATGCTGTCAGTCGAGAGTGAGTTCGAGCCATTGGAATCGGTGGAAGATGCAATTGTCATAACAATTTGGTGTGAGGGTGAATCGATATTTCGATTTTCGATTGGGGGATATAGCTAGAGATTCAAAGATTGTTGAATTCGAGAAAAATCCAGCAGTCTAAAATCTCAAGTTCACAAAACTCCTGCGTTGGACATGAGCGTGATTTCTTCAATTACTGCACTTGCTGGCAACTGAACTGCGTGCAGAATTGATTGGGCGACGATTTCTGGGGTTAACATGGCGGTGCGATCGAAGTCGGCGTGCACGGTGTCTGTGTCCCACATGGGAGTATTGACAGAACCCGGACAGATTGCTGTTACGCGAATTCCGTGAGCCCGTTCTTCGGCGGCTAAGGTTTTAGACAAAGCCATGAGACCGAATTTGCTGACGCAGTAGGCTCCCCAGTTGGGGAAGGTTTGGCTGCCCGCGATCGAGGAAACGTTGATGATGATTCCCGATCCGCGATCGCGCATGGAGGGCAAAACTCCTAAAATGCACTGCCAAACGCTAGTTAGATTGAGGTCTAGAACGCTCTGCCACTCGGCTAGCGGCGTTTCGGTCAATGAGCCGGTGTAGCCCATGCCAGCGCTGTTGACCAGGATATCTACGGAACCCAATTGAGATGCGATCGCGCTGATGCTGCTTTGCACTTGCTCAATTTTTGCCAAGTCTAAGGGATAAGCTTCTGCTTTCACTCCGACTTCTCGGGCTGCTGCGGCAACGGCTTCTAAGTTTTCCGACTCTCGGCTAACTAAAGCCAGATTTATGCCCTCGGCGGCGAACGCTAGAGCCGTTGCTTTGCCAATACCGCTGCTGGCTCCCGTTATCAGAGCCTGCTTTGTTGTTGGATGGTTCATTCAGTGTCCTAATACTTTCGCTCGGCAACTCCCTACAGCGTTGCAGCCTTCTGAGGCAAATTAGACAACTGTCTGCTGCGGGCGATAACAGTTAATTATGAGATGAACATTAAGAACTGTTAAGCCGTGTCACCTGAGAAATTATAACACTGCTGACAGATCCGCAGAATAGTGAGTTATCAGTTATGAGTTGGAAGTTAAGAGATTGTTCACTACATAACTGACTAACTCTGAATTGATCGGCTCAAGCAGAAATTTCAGTGAACACACCGATATGGCGAAACTTTTGATATCGAAGCTCGCGTCGCTGCTGAGCCGTAAGCTGTGTGAGTTCTGCTAAGTTTTCCAACAAAGCTTGTTTGAGCATGGAAGCGGCTTTGAGGGGATTCGAGTGAGCGCCACCGATCGGCTCGGGTACTATTTGATCGAGAATGCCGAGGTTTTTCAAGTCCCAGGAGGTGATTTTAAGGGCTTCTGCAGCCAAACTAGCTTTGCCAGAGTCTTTCCAGAGGATGGCCGCACAAGCTTCGGGGGTGGCAACGGTGTAGACGGAATGTTCCAGCATCAACAGCCGCTCGCCGACGCCGATACCCAAGGCGCCACCGGAACCGCCTTCGCCGATGACGGTGCAGATGATGGGAACGTCGAGGCGAAACATTTCTCGGAGGTTGCAGGCGATCGCCTCTCCCTGTCCGAGCTGTTCTGCTTCTAAGCCCGCCCAAGCTCCGGGAGTGTCGATAAACGTGAAAATTGGCATTCCGAAGCGATCGGCGTGTTCCATCAACCGCAGGGCTTTGCGGTAGCCGCCGGGAGCAGCCATGCCGAAGTTGCGGGCGATATTGTCTTTAGTGTCACGGCCTTTTTGATGGCCGATGATGACTGTGGGACGCCCGTCTATGCGGGCTATTCCGCCGACGAGGGCCGGGTCGTCTCCGCCGCGCCGATCGCCGTGAAGCTCGATCCACTCGTCGCTAATTGCCTGAATGTAATCGAGGGTGCTGGGGCGGCGCGGGTGACGGGCGAGTTGCAGCCGCTGCATGGGGGACAAGCTGCTGAAAATCTCTTGTCGCAGTTGTGTCGAGCGAGCTTCGAGTTTGCGAATTTCGTCGGTAACATCGACGCTGTTTTCTTCGGCGAGTTCGCGGATCTGGTGAATTCGGGTTTCTAGTTCCGCCAGCGGCTTTTCAAAATCTAGGAGTAGTGGTTTGCGGTCGGGGTTTGCCACGCTGATAATTTCTATAAGGTTTTGAGGTTTTGTCGATCGACTATTTTCCGATCCTACCCTGTCTGGGGATAGTAAAAAAGACGGGAAAATTGCCAACTTTGAGTTTTAAATTTTGTATGATATCAAATTTGGTCACATCATAATTATCATATAGCGCGATCCGGAAGCTCGCGCTGCACTCCGAAACATATTATTCCGATGCCAACGAAAGAGTCAACAGTTAAAATTTCCCATTTAACTGTTGACTCTTAACATCAAACTGACATTAATAAAGGTCGGAAACCGTGTTTGACAGAAATAAGACCGATTTGCTCCATCTTTTCCACCGTAATTTGATTCCGGCCCCAAGAAAAATTGGTATACAATTTTTCAAATTCCAGCAGCATTGATTCGGCAAAACACGCAAACAACTGTCGGCCCGGTACATCCATATTGACAATCTTCATAATTTTCCACTCAATATCGAGGGAATGCTCCACAATCCCGCCATTTAGTACGTAAATTCCGGGATGCTGAACCTGAGTTGCCAAATTTTTCGGATAGCCACCGTCAATCAATAAACAGGGTTGCTTCAATGTCTTAGGGTCAATTTCTACTCCCTTTGGCATACTGGCTACCCACACTACAATATCCGCTTGGGGCAGGGCTTCTTCCAAATCCATGATTTTGCCGCGCCCCAATTCCGATTGCAAATCTTGCAATCGTTCTTTGTCGCGGGCAATGAGCAACAATTCTGCTACATTTGTTTTAACATTCAGCCAGCGACAGACAGCACTGCCAATATCGCCAGTAGCACCGCAAACGGCTACAGTGGCTTTTGAAAGTTCAATCCCCAATTTGGGGGCTGCTTCTTCTACTTGGCGGCAGAGGATATAAGCCGTGTGAGTGTTACCAGTGGTGAAGCGCTCGAACTCCAACTTGAGATTGCGAATTTGCTTAATTTGCTGCAAGTTGAAAGTCTCAAAAATGATCGAAGAAAAGCCGCCTAAAGCAGTGATGTTAATCCCGTGTTTTTGAGCGTGTGCCATCGCATTAAGGATTTTGCGAGTGGCTGCTTTAATCCGGCGAGTGGCGAGCATTTCTGGCAGAAAACAGGACTCCACATAGTGGCCTTCTATTTTTTGTCCAGTGATGCTTGTTACCGTGATATGATCAACTATTTGGGGCGGTGCGCTGCACCAAAAATCGAGACCTTGATCGGCATATTCTGGATAGCCCAGCTCGTTAGCTACTGATTGGGCGTGTTCTAAGCTGGTTAAGTGACCGATTAGACCAAACATTAAGTTGTCAAATGAAGGAAGATGGAAGGTGGAAGATGAAAGATGGAAGATGGAAGATGGGAAGATTAAAAATTTATATTTTAAAATGAGTTATCCCATTTTTAATTTTTAATTTTTAATTTTTTTCCCATTCCTTTTTTCCAAATTAACTAGGCTGCGAGGCCTTGTGCTGACATCCGCATGATATCGCGGTTGTTAAAGCCTATGTTGCCTAGAGCTTCGCCGTAGGCAATCATAAAGTCTTCGATTAAAGCGTCTTTTTCCATTCCCAAGACGCGGGCATCGTCTGCGACAGCGTTTAGCAGTTTCCAGATGATGGGCAGGTTTTGGCGGTTGGCGGCTTCTAGTTCCGCTTTGGATTCCTCAAAGTGAGCTTGCAGCCAGACTTCCCCAAAGTTGAGGTGGCTGTATTCTTCTTTGACGACGCCTTCGGTGATTTTGCGAGCAAAGTCATCGGCGACGGGGATGTAGATGTTGTAAGCTGCGATCGCAAAACACTCGATAATTAGCGATTGAATCAACAAGCAAGTTACAATCTGACCTTGGGCCGCGGCAGTCTGGAAGTTTTTGTGCAGTTCCGAAAAGAACTCTTTGGCAAATGCCATGTCGGGCGTGACTTTAAGATTCCGGCCACAAGCTTGGAAGCCTTTCATGTGGCGGTTTTCCATCTTGGACAAGCCAACTAACTCTGCTTTTTTGTCCGCCAACAGTTCGGCCAGTGTCAGGTAATTGTCGTGAGCTTCTTGTTCGCCTTCAATCACAATGGCGTTGATGCGGCTGTAAGCATCTTTGTAAGTTTCGGTTTGAAAGTCAATTGTTGGGCTGGCCTCAAGCTGGGGCATAGATATGTATTCTCCTCATATAAGCTTGTGGGATGTTTGGAAACCCCTTTAAAATTGGGGGTCAGTGACAGTGCACTTTACCTTTTTTGAACGCACCCCATCTAAATCAGAGATTATAGCTGAGGATTCTTTCGACAAAGAACTTTTCTTTGACGTTCCGGGAAAAACTGGCGTCCTCAGCGTGTTTGCCGGACTTTTGCCGTCGAACACTCCAGAAAGACTATCGCTAGAATGCTATCTATTTACTAATTACTTGAATTAGTCGTTAGTCGATCTTGTGCCCGGAAATAGATGATAGAAATACGGTCTATGTCTCCACCTTTAAGGGTTTTACAGTACCAACTCTATCTGTAACATTATATCCTAACCACAACTTTCTCGCTTGGTACTCCTTCTTTCCCTCTACGACATATTATGTTGTTGTATGGGAATCCTCTGGGAGGCGATCGGGTTGTAGAACCTCACAGGCTTATTATTTTAGGTTAATTCACAAATTTATGGGTAAATCCTTTGACAGGTCTCAATCGCTGGAACTGCTGAGTTTTATTTTGTTGCTGGCGGGGGCTGCGCTGGTGCTGCTGCCGCTGGCTGCTGTATTTTTGGTTTCGGTGTCACCATCTGGTGTTGGTGTCAAGGCCACAGGCTTGACTTTGGCGAACTATCAGGAGGCTTGGCGACGGGGCAATTTTTTGTTGGCATTCCTTAATTCTACTCTAGTGGCGCTGGCAGTGACGGGTTTTCAGGTTGTAACTTCTGCTTTGGCCGGTTATGCTTTTGCCAGGCTGAAGTTTCGGGGGCGACAGGCCATTGTGTTGGGGGTTTTGGCAACGCTGGTAATTCCCTTTCAGCTTTTGGTGATTCCCATTTTCATGGTTTTGAAGTGGGGCCATCTGCTGAATACTTACGGGGCGCTGATTTTGCCGACGGCGGCTAACGGTTTTGGGATTTTTCTGCTGCGCCAGTATTTTATGACTGTTCCGGTGGAGTTGGAGGAGGCGGCAATGCTGGATGGGGCTAACCGCTGGCAGGTTTTGTGGCAGGTGATGTTACCTTTGGCGAGGCCAGCTTTGGTGACGCTGTTTTTGTTTACGTTTATCGGGGAGTGGAACGATTTGTTTAAGCCGCTGGTGTTTACGACGCGGCCGGAGTTGCGGACTGTGCAGTTAGTTTTGGCTGAGTTTCAGGAACAGTTTACTAGCAGTTGGCAGTTGTTGATGGCGGCGGTGGTAATTGGGACAGTGCCGGTGGTGTTGCTGTTTTTGGCCGGTCAGCGGCAGTTTATTCGGGGGATTGCGGCGACGGGGATTAAGAATTGAGTTTGAGATGCTTCGCAATTAAGTTTGTAGTCAGATGTTGAACCCTTCTCAAGAACAGGCAATATGCTTGTTCCACCAATACTAAATGTTCTTGTGGAACAGGCCGGAAAGCCTGTTGCTGACATTGGTGCAAGATGGGAGTTTGTAGTCACTGGGCGATTGAAATCGCTACTATACAAACGAAGTCCACTCCAAGCGGACTAAGAGATAAAGGGGATATCAAAGCTGTATTATGTTAATCTATGCAAAAGCTCGGTTTGTTTTTATTTATCGTATCTTTTCTACCGTGGTTGGCAGTCTTTTTTGTTGTACCGTTCCTGCCGCTGGACATTACCCAAAAAACTACTTTATCTGTCGTTCTGGCTGTTGGGGCGGAAGTTTGTTTTTGGATTAGCGTAGTGCTGTTGGGGAAAGAAGTAGTTACCAAATATCGGCGTTATTTGAATCCCCGATTTCTTTGGAAAAAAATCAGAAATTTTAACCGCAGATGAACAGGGTTCGACGCCGATAATGAGCCTGGAGATTGGCGTTTATCTGCGGTAAAGGTTGAGCTATTCGCTGAAAATTTGCAAGCGAATAGAGCGTTCTCCGTCTCCGAAATCCACTTCAATCTTTTCTCCCGAAAGAGTGTCCAAGCATCCCAAAAGCAACCGCAAATTGGGTGTGCTTGCTCCTGTATCCACGTACAATCTATCTGCCAAACTGCCTAAACGCTTCCAAATCGTGTAGAGTTTGACTACGGTTTGTTCGAGCTGGGCGGCTTGTTTTACAACGTCGGCGGTGGTTCCCAAACAGCCTACTCGCAAAGATTCTTCTAAGGCCATTTCCATGTCTAAATGAGACTGATTGAGAGCTTGCACTTGGGCAGCGGCGTCGAGATATTTGGATAAATTCTTGGCGTCGGAAGTTAGCTGTTTTACAGTATCTACGTCGGGATTTTCTGCTACTTCTTTTTGAATTTCGCTTTGGTGAGATGGGGAGAGTTTCTCCATTTCTTTGACTAAAGGAGCGAGGTAGCGGGAAGGTAGAGAACCAGTAGATGCTTTTTCTTTGACTTCTTCTGGCAATAAATCTGAGTTCATTGCCATCCATTCGTCGGAGAGTTGTTTGACTTCGCGGCGGGTGATGCGATCGCCATTTGCTGCTGCATCTGTTACCATTTGCTGGACTTCGGGAGATGCTTTGGCGGTTTCTACAAAGGCTCTTTTGCTGAAGTTTCTAATGGAATCGGGGTCTAAATCTCCTTGCTGGATCAGAGTGTCGGCACTATTAGCTAATTCTATCAAAGAATAGGCTTGACTTTTGCCAATTTCTCTTTCTTTGAGCCAGTTCAAAAAGCCAGTACCGCGTCCTTCGCCGCCTTTTTTTTCTCTGTCTCGGACTGTTCGGAGAATGCGTCCCCGCCAAATGTCGGTTTGCAAGTCGAAGCGATCGCACACTTTCCAGGCATTGTCAACCTGATTTTCAAAATCAAAGTCTGGTAGTTGTTCGTCTTCGGGGTCTGGCAATTGGAAATTGATATCGGTAAAGCCGTTGAGGGCTTCTGCAAGTTCTGCGGGATTTAGGGGGACTTCAGCCATTAGAAAAAATTTGTGTAGTGCAACAGCCGGTTTAATTGGGAACTTGCACGGGTTGACAGTTTAGACGCTATATGTAGCGGTAAGGTAGGGAATATTTACCTACTAATAGAGTTTTTGTGCAAGTCATATCATTATTGCACGATGAGGTGCGATCGGGCGATCGCTACCTCCACAAAAAATATCCTCCGAGATTGGCCGCACAGCGTCGCAACAATCAAAAAGTCGGTGGCACAGATAGTCGGGTATTTTGAAGAAAGAGCCACTAACGGGATAGTTAAAGGAACTAATTACCAACTAAAACGGCGATACTTTATCGCGTTCTACCTCCTCGCCTGCGGTCGTTTTCCCATTCAAAATTATTGTGCCATCATTCGGTATATTGTCTAGTCGATCGCGCTTCTTAAAGCGATCGCGAGCCGAGACAACCACCACATACAGAACCGGCACCATAAACAAACTCAAGACAGTAGAAACAACCATTCCCCCCGCGATCGCATTCCCTAGCGATCGGCGGCTCGCTGCACCCGCACCTTCTGGGTTAACCAGAGGAGCAATCCCCAAAACAAATGATAAAGAAGTCATCAAAATCGGTCGTAAACGCTCTTGAGAAGCCTCAACTGCCGCCTTAGCAATTGAATATCCCTGCTCCCGTAACTGGTTCGCAAACTCCACAATTAAAATCGCATTTTTACTAGCCAATCCAATCAACATCACCAAACCAATCTGGCAATAAACATCATTCGCCAAACCCCGCCACGACTGAGCTAAAAGGGCACCTAAAATCGCCAGAGGCACCGATAGCAAAATAATGAAAGGATCGA
>JACJNV010000332.1 GCA_014695175.1 Microcoleus sp. FACHB-DQ6
AAGCGCCTTTTTGAGCTAAGTTTTGCCCTACTTTCCATCCCAATTCCTGCAACGCTATTCGATAAGATTCGTCGGCAGGAAATCGGCAACCTAAGAAAATTTGACCGTCTGGGCCTCCTAAAATTTGATCGTGGGTTGAAAGAATTTCTACTTCGCCGCTGGGGACAATTCTGCCTTGAACGCTGGGCGAGAACTTTTCTTCTCCTTCGATAAATGCTTCGGCAATTGCCCCTAATTCGGGAATGCGGCTGCTAAAATTTTCCCAGGTTTCGCCCGTTGCTTGAAAGCGCAAATTATGGAAGCTATCGCCAATTGCCTTCGCTCTTTCTGTAGGCGCTTTACCTGCGAGGGACTTCAGATCTAAAATTGCATTCCCTTCCCCGGAAAAACCTTCATTTAACTTAATTACGATCCGCTGCAAATCCGGCTGCCGTTCCCACAACGCGGCCGTAGCTTCCGCTAAATCTTCCGCATTCCAAACCAACTCGGAACCGTCAGGATAAGGCACGCCACATTCTTTAAAAATTTGCCTGCTGCCGCTTTTTGTTCCCCAGTATAACAGATCGGGATCGCTAGCCCACAAAGGAATCCCCAATTTAACAGATAACTCGCGTTCTAAGGGCGTCGAGTTATAACAAACCATATAAGATTTTGTCGGCCGCGCTGCTTGACGAATGCGCTCCATCAAGCGGGGACGGTCTAAAATTTTCTGGGTGAGGGATTTGGCAGAAGCATCGTAAGCACTGAACAGCAAAAGCCGATCGCGCGCGTGAGAAAATGGAATTCCCGGCAGCAATTGCAGGTAATAATCCACAATCATCGGGTGCAAGGGTTCCGAGGTAATGTAAATTAAGCGCGTGCGGGGATTTCGCAGGCGAATCAATGAAAATAAATGCCGCTCTTCGTAGTGGTAAACACCCTCAACTTTCTGCATTTCTTTCTGATCTAAGCTGAGAGAAGGAATGATAATAATGTCACAATCTCCGCTGTCGAAGTCTTCGATTCCTCCCCAACGTTCGCGTAATTCTGTCTGCAGATTGCGAAATTGCTGGGCGGATTCGGAAGATGAATTATTTAACTCTTGCATGGCGTTTTATCCTAAGTATTCAAATAATTATGGCTGATGATGTCAAGTGTGTCAGCCCCAATAGTTGAGACAACTCACACAGTTTTTTTTTCTGACGCACTTTACCGGGAATATTGACAAAAATGCCCAAATAGTGATTTAAGGTGCGTCAGTCGAAATATTTGAGGCAATTCAAACAGTTTTTTCTGCCCCCGCCCAAAAATCGATCCCGTGCCACGTACTCCTATCGTGAATATCCAAAAATTTTAGACCAAAGTTTAATCTCCCAGATTCATCTGTGGAATAAATCTAAAATCTAAAATCTAAAATCTAAAATCTAAAATCCACTGACGTACCCTACCCGGGACGATCGTCCATTCCTGTCAAGCTGCTCTAAGAAGCTCGCCGCGCTCGAAAAAGTCTGCCATATTCCAATATCGGCTCTAGGCGGCGTTGATTTTGCTTGAGTGCCGATCGCAATTTTTCCGAAGGGCCCAACACCAGGGGAGCCGAATATTTGTTCAGCATCTCCATATCTGGCGACTGGCTCATCAGCATCAGCCGCACGTCTTTGTCGAGCAAATAACTCAGAGAAAGCAAATCTCCCATGTTAGTAAAATCGTTGCCGCGATCGCTAATTACAATTGTATCTTTAATCGATCGGTTAGCTATCGCCTCTTTGTTAATAATTTTCGCAACTTCAGCATTAAAATAGCTCAAGTCTTTGCTCCACCAAGTATCAGAAAAAGCGCTGACCGTACAGGATGCTACACTTGCTGTAAATACCAGGGCTAAAATGACTTGCCAAAACCGCTGCTGAGTTTTCACGTTACTTGCGAGCAAGTAAGCAACTGCTAGCTGCACTCCTGGAAAGCAGGAAATCAGATAGCGGCTGACGGCGGAACGTTTGCCGCCTAGGATTATATCCGGTAACGCCAGGATAAAAAAAGGTAAAAAAATTGATGTTAAAATAAACAGCCAAGTTGAACTGCTAGTCCGGCGGCAGATTGTGTAAAGGGCTGCTGCAATTAACAGCAAAAATGGCAATCTCAGCAGATAAGTCCAAATATTATCAAAGCCGAAGTCGAAGTCAAAAAATAATGCTGTAAAGCTGAGCGTCCACAATTTGACAAGATACAGCCAACCAGGAGATACTCGCGTCCAATCTGTCGTAGCTGATGCTCGTCCCAGATTGGTTGCCAGCACGTAAATCCACGGAAGATACAATATTAAAGCTGCTGTTACTGCTAAAAAGAATTGGGAATTAGTTACATGACCTCGCAATTTTATTTTTTTGACAAACAACCAGTAAGAAATTATAAAAACTCCGTGTCCAATGAGTGTTAAACTAAAAAAAGGGTGAGTGTAGAAACCAAGGGCGATCGCCAGCGAGTAAAATACCCAATCTTGCCAACCCCGCAACCGCACTGCTCTTAGCAGCAGCCAACTGCTGCCAATAACTGTCGCTGTCAGCAAACTGTACTGCCTTGCTGTCTGAGCAAACAATATGTCAAAGGGAGATAAAGCCAAAAGTGCTGTTGCTAATAACGCAGCCAAATTCGAGGCGAAAAATTCCTGAGCTAAAGCGTACATCAAAGGCAGCGACAGCAAACTCAATATTGCTGGCAAACTGCGGGATGCTGTTAGAGAACTGCCAAATTCCTGCATCCACCAACGAGCCATGAGAAAGTATAAAGGCGGATGCTGCGGGTCTTCCAGTGCTAAAGAACGAATTGTGTCTGCTTCTGTAGTTCCCGGTTTAATCCGCTGATATTTTTGCAATTCAGGTGCGGGAACAATTCGGTTTTGGAATAGTTCGTCGTCGATTTCTTGGCGGGTGAAACCAGCGGCGCGGATTGATGTGTAAGCTTCGTCGTGCCAGTACAGTTTGCGATCGATCTCAAAAAACCGAAATCCGATACCAAGTAAAATGCCGATCGCCAATAAGTTCATCAGCCAGCGGGAATTTTTGGTATTAACAGATGTGTCTTGATGTGTTGTAGATCCCATGCTTGTCCTAATTGTGGCGATTCCCTCCGGGATAGCTACGCTTCACGGAATTTGGAACTGTAGACCATCTTAAACCGCACTCCGAGAGCGATCGATACGCAGTACATACCCCAACAGACGATCGTTCTACCCTCTGCCGGATGCCGAATACCTCTAGATTAGTGCCTTCTGAAAGCTGGCTCAGGCTGAACCACCCCCAAAATCAAGAATCTTCAGCCAGATCCTCCCAGAACCTCCAGACCCCAAAAATAACTGCTAACATACGTGTTGTACAGTTAATCAACAAGCTCCGCAAGGGGTCTACCCGCATACCGCAAATGGCAAAAAGCAAAGAAACGTCTATAAAAACTTCCACTGAAAACTCAGAAAAGCAAAAAGCCCTAACTTCCGTACTCTCCCAAATCGAGCGCAGCTTTGGCAAAGGAGCGATCGTCCGATTGGGAGACTCCACTCGCATGAAGGTAGAAACCATTCCCACCGGAGCCCTGACACTGGACATTGCTTTGGGTGGCGGTTTGCCAAAAGGCCGAGTCATTGAAATTTACGGCCCGGAAAGTTCCGGTAAAACCACTCTAGCTCTCCACGCGATCTCCGAAGTCCAAAAATCCGGCGGAATCGCAGCCTTCGTGGATGCCGAACACGCCCTCGATCCCACCTACGCCTCAGCTTTAGGCGTGGATATTGAAAATCTCTTAGTTTCCCAGCCGGATACCGGCGAAATGGCCCTAGAAATAGTCGATCAACTCGTGCGTTCCGTCGCCGTCGATATCGTAGTAATTGACTCCGTAGCCGCCCTCGTCCCCCGCGCCGAAATTGAAGGCGACATGGGCGACTCCCACATGGGTTTGCAAGCCCGATTGATGAGCCAAGCTTTGCGGAAAATCACCGGCAACATCGGCAAATCCGGCTGTACCGTCATTTTCCTCAACCAATTGCGGCAGAAAATCGGCGTAACTTACGGCAACCCCGAAACCACAACCGGCGGTAACGCACTCAAGTTCTACGCCAGCGTGCGGCTTGACATTCGCCGCATTCAAAGCTTGAAAAAAGGTACAGAAGAATACGGCAACCGCACGAAAGTTAAAGTTGCTAAAAATAAAGTTGCTCCGCCTTTCCGCATTGCCGAATTTGACATTGTATTTGGCAAAGGCATTTCTACTTTAGGCTGTCTGACTGACTTGGCCGACGAAATGGGAGTAATTCTGAAAAAGGGTTCTTGGTATAGCTACAACGGAGAGAACATAGCTCAAGGACGAGACAAAGTGATCCAGCACATGGAGAAAAACATCGATTTCAAAAATGAAATTGAGGAGCTAGTTAAAAAGAAACTTGAGACTGGTGCTGTGGTTTCTGCTAATTCTGTCGGTCCTGTTGAGGTAGATGATGTAGATGATGTAGATGATGTAGATGAGGTAGATGATGTAGATGAGGTAGAAGATTTGGACGAAGAAATCTAAGTTTTTTAGTCCTCAATTATTACTCGTTTACTGGTTGTTTACTCGTTTTACTCGTTACTTTCGTTGTTTGCGAAAGTAACGCTCAACAGCGACAAGCGAGCCTCGAATTTAATTTTCGCTCGGCTTCGGCTCGCTTGTCGCTGCTTACATGGGTTAAGAGGCACAGCAGTAAACCAGTAACACAGCGAAAGGAACCAGTAAAACCAGTAAATTATGCTTCGGCGCGATCGAATTTACTGGTTTACTCGTTTTACTCGTTACTTTCGTTCTTTGTGAAAGTAACGCTCAACAGCGACAAGCGAGCCTCGAATTTAATTTTCGCTCGGCTTCGGCTCGGACTCTAGGTATCGTTTCCCAGGCTCCAGCCATAGAACCAGTAAATTGACCGGACATGATATGAGCTCGGGATTGCCGAATATATTGCGGATCGCTATACTTGTACAGTAAGTAGTACAAATGTCAAGTAGATGAATATTGTTTCTTTTAGCGAAGCGAGAAATAACCTCAAGGCTGTTTTAGACAGAGTAGTGGAAGATACGGACTATACCATCATCACTAGACGAGATGCGGAGGATGCCGTGGTGATGTCGCTAGAGTTGTTTAATAGTTTGCTGGAAACAGTTCATTTACTCAAATCTCCCGCCAATGCTGCCCATTTGGAGCGTTCTATTGCTCAGTTTAAGCAGGGGAAAGTGGTGGAGCAAAATTTGTTGGATGACTAGAAAGTTAGCATGGACGGATGAGGCTTGGGGCGATTATTTATATTGGCAAGGGCAAGACAAGAAAAAGTTAAAACGAATTAACAAGCTAATTGAGGCAACAATCCGATTGCCGTTTGAGGGGATCGGAAAGCCAGAACCACTCAGGGAGAATCTGGCTGGTTTTTGGTCGCGGCGAATTGATGATACGAATCGATTAGTTTATGCTGTGGATGACGAGTATCTAACGATTATCTCTTGTCGATACCACTATTCTGATTGACATCCTCCTTGGCCTGCTTAGCTATGGTGCGGCGTTTTTGTTTAACAGGAAAGTCGGCGATGCTTTGAGCAGTTTAATTTCAATTTTATGACGCACTAACTGATATCTATTCCGTTAGCATCGGAATGATATAAACGGAGGACACGGCACTGCCGTGTCCCTACCACGATCAATTGTAGGGACACGGCACTGCCGTGTCCTCTATATCATTCCGGTGCAGCCGGAATTGATATGAACCGTATTGACTTATAAACAGGTTCATTATTGAGCAAATCCTGTGGAAAACAACCTGAACTATGAAACGGATAAGCATATCGACGGTCTACATAACCAGTGCATGGTAAAAACCTTCCGTCCCATCATATTCAATAACTTCCTGAACCCTAACCCAGTAAAGTGATGCTCTCTCCCAACAGAATTGTTTTCAAAATACTCCTTGTAAACTGGATTCATCTCTTTTGGTAAGCCGCGTGGCTCTGACAGCGGAACTGGGAGCATCTCATATTTGTAAAAATACTTCTTCTAGCTCCTTCCTTCTGCCTCTTGCCTCAAAACTCCAATTTCTAGCTTGGCTGCTTTTATTGAGATGCTCCCTACTTACGATCGCTTATTCAGGCATAGAAACTGGCTGAACGTATTGAGAATTAGCGCGCACATAACAGCCTTGTCTTGTCAGCAACCAGGGTTGACCGTTCGCCATCGTAATAGCATTTGCTCCCCTGAGTTCAGCAGCAACTGTATCTCTATCCGCGCGGTAAACTTGTTGAATGGCTCCGTTTGCGGTCTTGCGGCAGTTGAGTTGTCCATCTCGCGAGGTGACTCGCCAAGCAGGCCAAGTTACAAAACCATTTGTTGGACTCGACCAAGTATTAGCATTGCTAGAAGTATAGTCGCCACTTGCATTAGGACGCGGTAAAGCTTCGACTAAATTTACTTTAAATGTCTGGCCAATAGAAGGACAATTTTCTCCTGCTTTCACCTTCCAAGTAACTTCGGCTCCCAATTGGCTGCTTCTTTCAACTTGACGCCTGACAATGGCAATATCTCCAGAACAA
>JACJNV010000333.1 GCA_014695175.1 Microcoleus sp. FACHB-DQ6
AAAGCCAGCGGTATTAATTCTCAAACAGGGATTTCTACTCGCGATTCCTTGGGATGCCGCTGATTTATTTTATCATTCCATAATTTCAATTTCTGGAATATTGGTAGGGGCGGGCTAGAAGCCCACCTACAAAATCAATACACAAAATAAATTTGTTTGTGGAACGGGCCGGAGAGTCCGTTCCTGAAAGCTTAGCCTAAACCAAATTTACTAAGGCTTGGCTTTTTTCTGAGCAGCCGCATAATGCTCACTCATTAACTGATTAACTTCTGGATTGTAAATCCGCAGATAATTCCAGTAATTCTCAAACACCGATTTCACGTATCCTTTCGTTTCAGGAAACGGAATTTTTTCCGCAAAAGCATCCGGGTCATTAAAATTAAACCTCTTCAACCAATCTGATACTGCAGTTGGCCCGGCATTATAACTCGCCACAGCTAACATCGAGTTATTCTTGTACTCGTCGTGAGTGTGATCCAAATACCACGTACCAAGTTTAACGTTGTCGTCCACATTTTCCAATGAATACTTTTTGAGGCTGATTTGTCCAGCAACCCAAGCTGCTGTTTCCGGCATTACTTGCATTAAGCCGGTAGCGCCAACTGAGGATTTGATGGCGGGCATAAACCGCGATTCTTGCCGGATTAATGCTGTTACTAAGACTGGATTAATTTTGCGTTCTTGCGACCATTTGACAATGGTTTCTAAGTAAGGAAAAGGATAAAGTGCTTGCCAATAAATCGGTTGCTGTCTGAGTTCCAGGTATTGGGCTCTATCATCGGGTTGGTCTCGCTGCCGCAAACTACCAACCATCCACAAACCGTCTAAATTGTCTCCGACTCCTACTCGCATTAAACCATCGGTAAACTGTTCCGCAATACTTGGTTCTACGCGGTCGATAAATTCTATTTGCCACAGCGTCCAAGCATCTCTATCTTGACCTAATTGATAGAGTTCTTTCAACGCAGGAGAACCCGCAGTTGGTTCGGGGCGCTGAGGCGGTCGGACTACATTGGGAGACAAATCTCGGACTGTGGTAAAGTCGCCGACGGGCCAGCCAAGAAGTACAGCCGATCGCCACGCAAAATATGATTCGGGATAACGTAAGATAGTGTACTCAAATGCAGTCTTGGCGTCTTGTTGGCGGCCGAGTTGCTGTGCCCATTTTCCGACCCAAAATGCTGCTTCTGGAGCTTGTTCGCTGTCGGGATTGTGGGTGGTTAATTCTCTTGCCCACTGCCAAGCTGATTTTAAATCTCCGCCTTTGGCAAACTGCTGGGCGATCGTCCACCGCAATTCGCCTGCTTTATCAGAATTGTTGTATTTTGTCAATAGCAACTTGCGGGTATCTGAGGCGGATTGACCGCTGCGTGCTTTGTCCAGAAGTTGGGATTTATCTAACAAAGCTTCGGGGGCATAATTGGGGAATTTGCTAATAACTCGATCGAGATAAACCATCGCATCCTTTGGATCGCTCAGCCGCGACAGCCGAATTAAACCCAAACCACTATCTTCGGCATCGGGAAACTCGCGCACTAATTCTTGATAGGCAATTCTCGATTCCGGGATTTTTCCGTCGAGCCACAAACCGCGAGCTTTTCGGTAAAGATTTTTGGCGTTGCGGGGGGCTTTCCCGTAAGCAATAGCTCCTTTGCCGTAATCTTGTTTTTCCCAATAGCCAAAGGCAATTTCTTCCCAATCTTCCGGTTTTAAAGTGGCGCTGTTTCGCTGCACCAGTTGTTCCAAAATTGTCCCGTAGTCTTTGACATAATGACCGTATTTTGCTACGAGCAGCATCAACTGCGGCTGATTGGGATTTTCTTTTAACTTGCCGAGGGCAATTTCTACGCTGCGGGGGTGACCCGGAAATTCAGTAATTGCCTGTTGCCAATATTCCGGTTTTGACTTGCCTAAAACATATAAAGCTTCCGCTGCTACGGGATCGCTCGGATAGTTTTTGAGCAGTTCCTGCCAAGCTTTTTGGGCTTTGCCTTTGTCGCCGCTCAATTGGTAAGCTTGCGCTCTTTTTAAGGCAATGTGAGCAGCTAAAACCGGATATTCTTGCTCTAATTTGTCCAATAACTTTAATGCTTTGGCCGCATTTCCTTGTTGGATTAAATCGCTGGCAAGCAGGTAGCGAGCGCGGCTTTGAGGGGAGATTTGCTGCTGCGGGTTCGTACTTGCCGACTGACTGGCTGCGAGTTCAACTAATTTCGCCGATCGCTCGCTCGGTGACAGCGACACCAGCATCTTGACTTGCGATTCGGAATTCGCTGCCTCCTGGGACTGCTCGGCCTTCTGGAATGAGCCCAAACCCATCCATTTCATCGCAGCAACCAAAGAGCCGATCGCAATAACGCAAACTGAAACGCTGATTAAAACAGAAAATCGGGCCCGGCGTCGTTTTAGCATGGGAAAATTTAAGAGAATAACAATAGATAACCGATCGTTTGTCAAAAGCCATCAGAGGCAGGATGGGTGTTCCACGCCATCACAGGCAGGATACCTGTTTAACGAGAAATAAATGTTAAGAGTGGGGCGCGCCGTTTGGCCCGACCCCAAAACAGATTATTGAGATTGGCGCAAGATCCGATCGCAGGCGGACTTGGCTGATATAGTAGCAGAATTTATTTTGATGTGGAGCGGAAAATTTGTGCGATCGATCTATTTACCCGCACAAAGGAAAAACCACAAACCACCCACTACAAAGTACAATCAAAAATCTAAAATCTAAAGTGTAAATCAAAACATGGAATTTCTAGTCACCGATACGCCCCGCTCTGTTTGGACCGGAGACGCCCTGGCAATTGGTCTATTTGAGGACGCCCTGGAACTCACGGGCGATCTGGCACAATTAGATGAAAAGCTGGCAGGCACTTTGAAAGAGCTGCTACTGGAAGTAGATTTTAAGGGCAAAGTGGGTACGAGCGCCATCACCCGTGTCGGCGGGAATAATCCCATTCGCAAAATTGCGCTCGTCGGTTTGGGCAAAACAGAAGACTTAAAATTAGACACCGTGCGGCAAGCTGCGGGCGTGTGCGCCAAGTTAGCCAAAAAAGAGAAATGCAAAACCCTCGGAATTAGCTTTCCGGTGTGGAAAAACGCACCGGATGTTACAGCAAGCGCGATCGCCGAAGGTGTAGAACTCTCCTTGAATCAAGACAACCGTTTCAAATCGGAACATGAAGACAAAAGCCCGCAACTCGAACAAATTCATTTGCTCGGTTTTGCCGGTACCGAAAGTGCGATCGCCCGCGCCCGCCAAATCACTGCCGGAGTCATTTTAGCACGCGAATTAGTCGCAGCCCCGGCAAATTTTGTCACGCCGATTACCATGGCAGAAACTGCTCAAAGTCTGGCTGCCGAATGCGGTTTAGAATTAGAAATATTGGAGCGGGAAGACTGTGAAGAACTAGGGATGGGAGCCTTTCTCGGCGTAGCCCTAGCATCTGATTTACCACCAAAATTCATCCATTTAACTTACAAACCAGAAGGCACGCCGCGCCGCAAAATAGCTATTGTGGGCAAAGGATTGACCTTTGATTCTGGGGGTTTGAACATCAAAGGTGCGGGCAGCGGCATTGAAATGATGAAAATAGATATGGGCGGCGCTGCCGCTACTTTGGGAGCGGCAAAGGCGATCGGTCACATCAAACCGGATGTGGAAGTTCACTTTATCAGCGCCGTCACTGAAAACATGATCAGCGGTCGCGCCATGCGCCCTGGAGACATCCTTACAGCTTCCAACGGCAAAACAATTGAAGTCAACAATACCGACGCTGAAGGCCGTTTAACCCTGGCTGATGCTTTGGTATTTGCTGATAAATTGGGAGTTGACGCGATTGTCGATTTAGCAACTCTAACCGGGGCCTGCGTAATTGCTTTAGGCGACGATATCGCGGGTTTGTGGAGTCCTCAAGATAGCGTCGCCGCCGAAATAGTCGCCGCCTCAGAATTGGCAGGCGAAAAATTTTGGCGAATGCCGATGGAAGAAAAATATTTTGAGGGCTTGAAAGCATTGCACGCCGACATGAAAAACACAGGCCCGCGTCCCGGCGGTTCGATTACGGCGGCGCTATTTTTGAAGCAGTTTGTAAAGGATACTGCATGGGCGCATTTAGATATTGCCGGCCCGGTTTGGAGTGACAAAGAAAATGGCTACAATGGCCCTGGGGCTACCGGTTTTGGAGTTCGGACTTTGGTGCATTGGGCGCTGGGCGGCGCTTAAGTGTGGATTTCGAGCGCATAAATTGAGATTTTCTCTGCCTTAAAAGTCTGCTAGTCCATGAGAGAGCCTGGGGTTTAAGACCCCAGGCTCACAGCTTAAGTCATCTAAAAGCAAACTTAATAACGATCATTAAAAATTTAAATGTTTCAGAAGCCATAAGGAGGCGAACCTATCTATTCCCTCACTGCGAGGAACGTAAGCGTTGCGAGCAGTGACGATCGGCATTCCTCATACTTGGGATAAAGCTTCGTTCCCGGGGCCCAACCTCGACAGTTTTGACATTCGCTGAAAAAATAGCGGTTTCAGAAAAAATGAAAAAAGTATATAATTATGTAAATATTTCACTAGCCAAAATCAAATAATTAGATTTGATCGGATTTGCATTGGTACAGATAATTTTTTCTTGAACTTCATGCAAGAACAATTAACAATTTTTTTTTCACCACTTGCTGTATCTTCCGCACTCGGGTGCAATGCGGTGCCGGAGTTGCGACTGTACGCTGTTTTTGACTCGCTGACGGCACTGGCTTATTGCTCGATCGCCCTATCTTTAGTTTATTTTACCCGCCAAGGTTCTCACCGCAGGATTTTCCGGGTGTTTGCCGTTGTTTTTTTTGTGTGGGGCGCGGCTAAATTGACGGAAGTTTGGACGCTTTGGCATTCCATATATTGGCTGTCGGTAACTCTCAAAGCTACAAGTGCTTTGATTTCTTTGCTTTTAGCCGCAGTCGCCCTCGCCCTAATGCCGAAAGCACTTGCCGAGTCTGGTTTTAATCAAAGAGAAAAATTTCAACAACAGTCGTTAAAACAGGTAGAAGAAAATCAGCACCAGCATGATATCGAGAAAGGAGAATTGGGAAAACAATTGAGCGATTTTTACGCTTCAGATACTATTGTCGATCGCGCTTTAGCCCTCAATTCGCTTAACCAACAGTTAGAAAAAGAAATTGCCGATCGCCAGCGGATTGAGGAAAAGTTGCAACTGACTCAATTTGCGATCGACCGATCGGCAGATGCGATATTCTGGATCGGGCCCGACGGTAAATTTTTGTACGTCAACGACGCTGCTTGCACTTCATTGGCATATTCTGCAGCAGAATTGCTCTCGATGACCGTGCACGACATCAATCCAGATTTTCCCCAAACTGCTTGGAGTTTGCACTGGAAAGTCTTAAAACGCTGCGGTTCGGTTAATATTGAAGTTCACCACCTCACTAAGTACGGTCGCATTTTTCCGGTAGAAATTACCATCAACCATTTGGAATTTAACGGCAAAGAATATCAGTGCGCGTTTGCTCGCGACATTAGCGAGCGCAAGCGGATTGAGGCAACTTTGCGGGAAAGAGAAGAAGAATTTAGGTCATTAGTTTCTAGCATTCCCGGTGCGGTTTACCGTTGCAGTGCTGCTGGGCGATCGAGCCTAACTTTTATCAGCAGTGGCATCGAAGCTATTTCTGGCTATCCCGCAGCTAACTTTATGCAAAAACCGGTGCAGGCTTTTCCGAGTATAGTTCATCCCGATGACGCTGAGTACATCGAGACAATTATCGATCGGGCTATTAAGACAAAACAACCTTACATCATCGAATATCGCCTAATTCACTGCGACGGAAATGTGCGGTGGGTTGCAGAGAAAGGTCAAGCCCTTTTCAACGCAGACGGTGAAGTTTTATCCCTCAACGGCGCCATTTTTGACATGACAGAGCGCAAAGCAGCCGAGGATGCTTTGCGGCTCTCCGAGGCGATCGCCAACAACAGAACCCAGCAGCTAGAAATCGCTCTCAAAGAACTTCGAGAAACTCAAGCTCACCTAATTCATACCGAAAAAATGTCAAGTCTCGGTCAAATGGTAGCTGGAGTAGCTCACGAAATTAATAACCCTGTCAGTTTTATCTACGGCAATATTTCCTACGCCACCCAATATATCCGAGACTTATTGCAGCTTGTAGAACTTTACCAAAAACACTATCCTCAGCCCGTGGTAGAAATTCAACAATGTATTGACAATATCGATTTAGAATTTATGACCGAAGATTTACTAAAAATATTATCTTCGATGAAAATGGGAGCCGATCGCATTCGCGAAATAGTTCTGAGTTTGCGAAACTTCTCGCGTTTAGACGACTCGGTAAAAAAACTTACTAACCTTCACGAAGGCATAGATAATACCCTTTTAATATTGCACAACAAACTCCGAGCCAGAGGCGACTATCCAGAAATAAAAATAATCAAAGATTACGGTCAACTCCCTTTAATAGAATGTTATGCAGGTCAGCTCAATCAGGTATTTATGAATCTGCTTAGCAACAGTATTGACGCCTTGGAAGATGCTTGCAACCAAAAAAGGCGATCGGCGGCCGGCGGCGACGATTGGAAACCAACTATTAGCATTCGCACAGAAGCCCTGAACGAAAATAGTATTTGCATCCGCATTGCCGATAATGCGATCGGCATGACAGAAGACGTGCGGAGCCGATTGTTCGATCCGTTTTTCACGACTAAACCGATGGGAAAAGGCACGGGTTTGGGGTTAGCCATCAGTTACCGAATTGTCGCGGAAAAACACGCCGGAGCCTTGAGCTGCCGTTCCACCGTAGGAGAAGGTACGGAATTTGCGATCGAGATTCCTTTATAAATTAGTGCAACGGAAGTATCAAGAATTTGGCCGAAGTTATCGATCGCTATAAATTGTCAAGTGGGCTGTAAAAAAAAATCAATTTTCAAGAAAAATCCCAAAATTGGCTATAAACTACCAAGGTAATAATCAACATGGCAGTGAAATCGTAAATTCTGTACCTAGACCTAAAGTTGAGTTGACTTCTAGCATACCCGAGTGTTTCTCAACTACAATCTGCCGTGCGATCGCCAATCCCAACCCCGTGCCTTTACCCACACCTTTAGTTGTAAATAAGTGGTCAAAAATCTGACCTTTTATCTCATCTGATATCCCTGGCCCGTTGTCATAAATGCGAATCGTCACCCACTCCTTAGACTTCATTTCTGTCCGAATCGTGATGCAATTGGCTGGGGCTTTAATCTTCTCTAAACTCCGTTCCCGATTTGATTCTTCCAGGGCATCAATGGCATTGGCCAATATATTCATAAACACCTGATTTAATTGTCCGGGGAAGCAATCCACTGAGGGCAAGTTCCCATACTCTTTCACAACTTCAATCGCTGGACGCTGCTCGTTCGCTTTCAATCTGTGTTTGAGAATCAAAATCGTACTGTTAATTCCGTCATGAATATTGAAAGGAACTTTGTAATCTTTGTCGGCTCGGGAGAAGGTACGAAGACTGGTGCTGATGCCTTGAATGCGATCGCACCCGATTTGCATCGAATTCAACATTTTGGGTAAATCTTCTAAGAGATATTCGATGTCAAGTTCTTCTGCTATATGCTCGATGTCATCTCCAGGATCGGGAAATTTTTCTTGGTACACTTGCAGGTATTTAGTCAGATCTTTGACGGCGGCGATCGCTTCATGAATATTGCCAGAAATAAATCCAACGGGATTATTAATTTCATGGGCAACCCCGGCTACTAAATTCCCCAACGCCGACATTTTTTCGCTCTGTACTAATTGCAGTTGAGATTGTTCCACCTGGTGGGCGTAGTCCTGGGCTTGCTGATACAACCGCGCATTTTCTAGGGAAATGGCAGCCTGAGTGCAGAGGAAGTTGAGGACGAGGAGGCGATCGCGAGTAAACACTCCTTTTGTCGAGCTATGTTCGAGATAAAGTATCGCAACTAAGTTGCCGCGATCGAGAATCGGAGTACATAGCATACTCTGAGAGTGATACTGGAGCGTACAATCATTCATTAAACCCGGAATATCGGTCTTGCCACCTTCAACAACCACAGTTTCCAGGGTGTGTTTGACATAATAAACCAGCTTGAGCGGAATCACCGCCGAGCCCTCTAGAGGTTGGGTTTGCAGCAGGGTTGTGGGTAACTGGTTATCTGGATTGATGTGAGTTATTGCCCGGATTTGCCATTCCTTCTCATGGGGGAGCAGCAAAGCACAAGTTTCTGCCCCAGACGTTTTCAAAATAATTTGGTTGAGGGTATCGAGTAATTCATCAAGCTGAATTTTACTGGATAAAGCTTGAGCAGCTTGCACAATAGATGCGAAATCTAGGGCATCGGAAATACTGGTGCTGCTATTAGTGGAAGTCTGCGAAGAGTGGGTAATCGTTGCCAGCGTCTCTAGAGGATTAAAGCGAAGTTTGGGCTGATTTAGAATAGGTAGAAGTAATTGGGAATAACGTTGTTCTAGGTCTTCAATTTTGGCTTTAGCTCCCCAACGGGCATAACAGTAATATGCTTCCTGCATATAGCTGGCGGCGACTTTTTCTTTGCCCCACTCCCAGTAGAATTTTGCTGCGAGTTCGTTAGCTAATCCTTCCTCTTGGATATAACCGTTTTCCTTGGCTCCTTTAATTGCTATATCGTAAAATTCGATAGCTTCTGTTTTGCAATTGAGGAGTTGATGCTTTTGGGCTTCAACTAAATGATATTTGTGCAAGTAATTCATAGGGCCATAATCTGCCCAGTCTTTGAGCTTGGCTTGATTTTCTTCCATTCGCTGCCATCGCGGCTCTGACTGGGACATCGATTCACCAGGAGTGGCCAGCACGTTTAGAGAATCATAGAAGTAGAAGATCGGTTCAACAATACTTCCCATCCCTCCAGCCAAATAGTGTCGCGTTTGAGCGGCATCGTGTTCTGCTTTAGCAAAGTCTTCCAACCAGTAATTCAATGTGAATCGATACAAGTAGAAGAAGGATAGTCGGTAAAAATCGACTTTTGCCTGAGCCAGGACTTCTTCTTCATAGTCATCCTGGCGTAAGGGAATTTCGTCCTCTGACTGACCCAAGAGAATTTGAGCCGCCTGCAAGTACGCCAACACACAGTTTGCTGCTGTGACTTGGTGGAGGTCGCACAACTGTTGGTAATAGGCGCGAATTTGCGGTTCGAGTTCAGCCAGCGGTTGACCGTACCAATAAGCATTGAAGCAGTACAACTGGGCGTCGTAGCCCATAAATTCGAGATTGCCTGTTTCTAATCCAGCTTGATAGCCATCGAGAAGAATCGGCAGCGTTTCTTGCAGGTGGATCGTCCAAGAACCCACATATGCCCCCATTAACATGGCGGTTGCGGCTCGAATGTTTTTGGCATCGGGTTCTAAGGCGAGTTGGTATCCTAATTGCCCAAACTGAGGCACCATTGTCATGTCACCCCACAGCATCCTCAGTTGGAAGGCGTAACCCACGTAGCAAAAAGCGGAAACCGGACTATTGCCAAATTGAATGGACAACTTGGCCTGGAGCGCCACTACCAGGAAATAGAGCTTTGTTCCTGACATATAACAGACGGGTGTCAGCCGAGCCGCATTTTGCATAATGGCTAATTGCTGAGGGTCGGTCATTTTCGGCAGGTGAATGAATGACTCAATGGAACGACCCTCAATTAGGGCATCAATTTCTTGCTTCACCTGCCGAATATCGTCTAGGGTTGGCTCATCTGGTAGGTTTACGCCTAACATTTGGAAGACTGATTGACCGATCGCGATCGCCTCGACAAATTTATTGTGGGCTACTAATGCCTGGATTTTGACTTGGTAAACTTGCACCTGTTCTAAAGGTGTTTTCGCATGATGAATCACCGCTTCAATCCAGTGGTGCATCTGCTCAAAATCGCCAGCCAAGAAAGCCACCTCGGCAGCTAAGTCGTGCAGGGATAGGGTCATTTCGTAATGCCGTTCCCAAGCGTCTGTTCCCAGCAGTTGCAGCCCCACTGTGGCATATTCGCGGGCTGCTTGATAGGCAGTTGCCGATCGGGCTTTGCGGCAAGCAATCAGGTTGAGTTGTGCTAAATCGTCTCGTTCTGTTTTTTCGACAACCAGCGTCGTGCCGTAATTTAATTGATTGACTAATTCAAAAATGCGTTCTTCTCTAGCTTCTGGTGAAATCTGTTGCAGCAGCAGTTGCCCGATTTGATAATGGGCGAGCGCGCGATCGCTTTCGGGAATCAAAGAATAAGCGGCTTGTTGGACGCGATCGTGCAAGAAGCGATAGACAACTGTTTGAGAAGTACCTCGATCGATATTTTCTTCTTCCCCTACATAAAATTTATAAATCTCACTCTGAGGTAAAACAAAACCTTCCTGTAAAGTTTTCCACAAAGCCGTTGCCGTTGCCGTCTCCGAGATTTCCGAAACAATTGCTAATGTTGTCAGATCGAACTGATTGCCAATGCAAGCGGCTAATTTTAAAACCTCCTGAGTTTCCACTGGCAATTTCTGTAACTGCTGCGCCATGAATTCAACTACATCATCCGTCAGTGCTGCTTCGGTAATTTTGCTAATACAGCACTCCCAATATCCTGCTTTAACATCAAAAATAATCAACTCATCTTGATGCAATGCCTTAAGAAACTGCGTTGCAAAAAATGGGTTTCCTTTTGTCTTCTGATACACCAACTCCGTCAGCGGTTCTGCTAACTTAGGAGAACAAGTCAGCGTATCTGCTACTAATTGATTCAAACTGGTTCGAGCCAGAGGTGCAAGTGTGATGGTATTGACTATTGCCCCTATTTTGGTGACTTCATCTAAAGTCAACATTAAGGGATGGGCAGCGGAAACTTCATTGTCTCGATAGGCTCCAATTAGTAGCAGGTGACTGGACTGGGATTCACCTATGAGCAACTGCATCAACTTTAAAGATGCCGAATCTGCCCACTGCAAATCATCCAGAAACATCACTAAGGGATGCTCTTTTGTGGTAAAAACAGAGATAAATTTTTGGAACAGCAAATTGAACCGATTTTGAGCAGCACTCCCTGACAATTCTGGGGCTGGGGGTTGTTGCCCGATAATCCGTTCTAGTTCTGGAATTACTTCGATAATGACTTGTCCGTTGTCACCAAGGGCTGCTAAAATTTGGGTTTTCCATGCTTGGAGTTGGAGATCGCTTTCACTGAGCAATTGTGTCATTAAATCGCGGAATGCTTGCACAAATGCCCCCAAGGGAATATTGCGATTGAACTGGTCAAATTTACCTTTAATGAAATAGCCATGCTGTCGGACAATGGGCTTTTGAACTTCATTAACCACAACTGTTTTTCCTATGCCGGAAAAGCCTGCAACCAGCATCATTTCGCTGTTGCCTTGTGCGACTCGTTCAAAGGCTTCTAAAAGTTGCTGTATTTCTCGTCCTCGACCGTAGAGTTTTTCGGGGATGAGGAAGCGATCGCATATATCCCGCGTTCCCAACTCAAATGTTTCAATCTTTCCAGTTTCTTGGCACTGCTGCAAACACCGTTCTAAGTCATACTTCAATCCCAAGGCACTTTGATAGCGTTTTTCGGCATTCTTCGCCATCAGCTTCATCACGATATCCGAAACCACCTGCGGGATTTCTTTGCTGTTTATTCCAGGAGGCTGTTTGGCAATATGGCAGTGAACCAACTCCATCGGGTCGTCACATTCAAATGGCAGTTTTCCTGTCAGCAGTTCGTAAAATGTGGCTCCCAGAGAATAAAAGTCGGTGCGGTAGTCGATGCCTCGGTTCATTCTTCCGGTTTGTTCGGGAGAAATATAGGCGAGGGTTCCTTCTAAAACGTTGGGATTTTGAATTTCTTGAGTTTCTCTCGGCAGTAGGGAGGCGATGCTAAAGTCAATCAGTTTGACTTGTTTAGTTTCCGGATGTATTAGGACGTTAGCTGGCTTTATATCTTTGTGGATGACTCGATGCCGATAGAGTCCATGGAGAATGTCAGTTATTTGAATGCCAATTTCCAAGATTTCTGCCAGAGTCAGCGCTTGCTCTTGGGCGTAGTCTCGCAGAGAAATGCCGCCACAATCCTCCATTACTAGGGCATAGCTGTGGCGATAGGATTCCAAATTGTAGGGTTCAACGACTCCAGGCAGACGTAGGTTTTTGGCTATGGTGTATTGGTTGCGGAATTGCAGCAGTTCGCTGAAGCTGGGATAGTCTCTATTTAATAGTTTAATGACAACCGGAATCTGGTCTGTTTCTCGGATAGCTCGATAAACTAGGGTTCTGGAACCAGAGTATAATTGCTCAACCAGATGATATCCTGAAACTCGCTTCGTCAAATCCACTGCTGCACTCATCTGGATTACCCCATCTCAGACATTGACTATTGTAACTAATTATACACTTTTATTGGTTGAGTCTCAGAAAAATAGAACTGCGAAATCCCCAGCCTACAGACTCTACCGCTTTTATTCTTTTTCACTTCTGAAGCAAAAAATTGCGAGCTATCAAGATAGTCTTATCCTTTCATCGGCAAGAAAATTGTAAACTCCGTCCCTTCTCTCAATACAGAATTTACCTCGATCGCCCCTCCATGTTTCTCAACCACAATCTGCCGTGCGATCGCCAATCCCAACCCCGTCCCTTGCCCTACTCCCTTGGTAGTAAATAACTCATCAAAAATCTTCTCTCGCACTGCTTCACTCATGCCCGCACCGTTATCTTTAATGCAAATTATTGCTTGTTTCTTGTCCAGAGAAATGTCGGTCTTAATGGTAATTTGATTGGCAATTTCTGCATAATGCCGTCCTTGATTTGATTCATCCAAAGCATCAATCGCATTACTTAACAAATTCATAAATACTTGATTCAACTGGCCGGCATAACACTCGACTTGTGGCAACTTTCCATATTCCCTAATCACTTTGATTTCTGGGCGAGTTTCGTTAGCCTTGAGCCGATGTTTCAGGATCATAATGGTGCTATCGATGCCATCGTGGATATTGCAAGCTACGGGATAGTTAGTATCGGCACGGGAGAAGGTTCGTAGACTGGTACTAATATCCCGAATCCGCTTCACGCCTTCCCGCATCGAACCTACTAATTTCGGTAAGTCTTCGCGGATGTAGTCAAGATCGATGTTCTCGATTTCCTCTTGAATCTCTGGCTCGAGTTGGGGATATTTTTCTTGATACAAATCGAGCAATCCAAACAAATCTTTGATGTAATCTAAGGCTGGGGTAATGTTGCCAGCCAGGAAGCCGACAGGGTTGTTGATTTCGTGAGCGACACCAGCTACTAAATTGCCCAAGGCTGACATTTTTTCACCTTGGATAAGTTGGATTTGAGCTTGTTGGAGTTCTCGTAGAGTCTTTTCTAGGGCTTCAGACTTTTGTTGACGTTCGGCTTCGATGCGTTTGAGATCGCTAATATCTCGTATCACAACTACCGCACCGACTTTTTTTCCCCAAGGATCGAAGATTGCTTGTCCGCTGGCTAACACAATTCTGGTAGAACCATGCTTCGGCGCAATTACTATTTCTACATTTTCCACTATTTCTCCTTGCAAGGCGCGAAACAGTGGAATTTCGGTTGTTGATAGGGGTGTTTGACCATCAGCTTGATAGAGAGCGAAGTGTTCTGCCCATTGTTCGGGTGGTAATGATTCCAGGGGTAAGCCATGAAACTCACAAGTTGCCTTGTTGAATAGGGTCAATTGGCCACTAGCATTACAAACAACAATCCCATCTGTAATATTGTGAATGATGGCATTCAAGAATTCTCGTTCTTTGGCTAGAGATTCTTCGACCTGTTTTAATTGTTCTAGTGATGCTTGTAATGACTGGGATTTTTCCTGCTCTTGGGCATAAAGCCGGGTGTTTTCTAAAGAGATGGCAGCTTGAGCGCAAATAAGGTTTAGCACTTCAACCCTATCAGTCGTAAATGCCCCAACCGTCAGGTTATTTTCCAGGTATAAAACTCCTATCAACTGCCCTTGATTAAGAATTGGCATACACAGAACACTTATCGGCTGGTGCTGTTCAATATAGCGATCGCCCCCAACCTGGGAACTTACCCTAGCATCGACTATTACCAAAGGTTTCAAACTACGCTTGACAGTGTTAACCAAACTAATCGCTACATCCTGACTAGATTCTAGAGGTATTGCTGGTAATAGCTTAGGTTCCTGTCCCTCTGCTACAAGAGCCGCTACCTGTAAATACTGTTCTTGTTTGAGCAATAAGACACACTTAGTTGCCCCAGCATTCGCGATCGCTATTTTTAAAATAGTAGTCAGGAGTTTATCTAGTTCAATTTCCCCAGAGATCGCTTGAGAGGCGTTGATCAGAGTAGGCAAATCTAGAAATTCAGAGTTGCTGCTAGAAGAGTGGGTATAAGTAATCGTTCCCCGGGCGATCGTTTCTTTAAAGGAACTAAATGATTGAGCTTGCTGAAGGATAATACCGAGTAAGCGAGGATAACTTTTTTCCAAATAGTCTATTTTGGCTTTAGCTCCCCATCGGGCATAACAATAATACGCTTCAATCATGTAGGCTTGAGCTACTTTTTCTTTGCCCCATTCCAAGTAGAAGTTCGCTGCTAGTTCGTGGGCGAGAGCTTCTTCGTTGATGAATTGATTTTCTTGAGCTAGTTGGATGGCGCGATCGTACATTTCAAGTGCATCTGCTTTATTGCCCAAAACCCGCTGCCGTTCTGCTTCAACCAAATACCATTTATGCAGATGATTCATGGGAGCATTTTGCGCCCATTGGTGCAGAGTCGTTTGATGGGTTTCCACCTGGGCGAGAATTTCAGCTTGCTCGGTTTTTGGGTGTGTGGGGAAGAGCGCCAGGTGCGTCAGGGCTGCATAGAAATGGAAAATGGGAACATGAACCAATCCCGATAATGCCATCACATACGGCTTGGCTTGACCAATGTGGTTTAAGGCAGCCGGATAATTGCCCCATGAGTAGGCAAGCAGCAGCTTGTAAATGTAGACAAGGGCGATCGCACTGAATTCACGATCCTGATAGTGCTTAGGAATCATCACCGTTTCATCATAGGCTTCGCCGATTAAGCAATCCGACAGAGTACGAACTTCCCTCAAGTTCTGCAACATCTGCCGCTCCATATGCAAATAAGTCCGAGCCGAATATTGCTTCACCTGAGCCAACGTAGCACTGTAGACTGCAAGTTCCGGTTCCCAAGTATCCAGTTCTACCCCACCGTAAAAGTTGATGTAGCTGTAAGTAGCTATGTTGTAGCCAGCGTTAAGAAAATCGCCAGTTTCCATACCAGCCATAAAGCCCTCTTTCAGCGTTGGTAGCCCTGCCCTCATAGCATTTTGATGATGTTGAATAAATGCCCCAAACATATTATGAGTAATGCACTTAAATTCTCGTGCATTGAGACGATCGAGCAATGAGAGTGCCAATTTACCAAAGCTATAGCCCGTTTTTGCCTCTCCCAAAAAGGCACTTAATACAAGCCCGTGAATCGCATAGCCCACCGTCGATGCGGGTGCATTCCCAAATTCGAGTGATAAACTTACCATCGTGGAGCTCAGTAGGGGCACTAAGCCTGGAATTCCCTGGAGAATGGGTGCAAATAACATGGCCAATATTGGCATAGCTGCCTGAGTGTGAGGATCGCTCATCACAGGCAGATCTATTAGTTCCTCAATTTTTCTGCCGCCGAGGAGGCTTGCAACGCTCTGTAGCGCTTTACCAATCAAGGCTTCGTCAGCTTCCGTGGGGAGTTCAACCCCCAATTGCCACAGTGCATCTCTTGCTACTGCAATCGCTTCTAACGTCTTGCTTTGTGCTGTCTGTGCGACGATTTGAATTTCGTAAATTTTGATTTTGTCTAAGATTGTCTGTGCATTCTGTAACACCTGTGCTGCCATCTCTTCCATGCCATCAAAGTCAGCATTCAAATAGGCGGCTTCAGCAGCAGCAACATAGAGATCCAGGGTTAATTGATACTGGCTTTCCCAGCAGTTGGCCCTCAGTAGCTCAACCCCCACTTGTAGATAAACTCTGGCTGCGGTGTAGGCGGTAGAATTTCTGGCTTTACAACCGGCAGCCAAGTTTAGTTTAGCTAAGGCTTCTCGTTCGGTCGGTTGGGTGATTAACTCAATTCCTCGATTCAAATGCCCGACAATATCAAACAGTTTTTCCTCTCGCTCCATCTCGGCGCAATTTTGCTGGAGTAACTGTCCTATTTTGAGATGAGTTGCTTTTTTCTGTGAATCGGGAATTAGCGAATATGCGGCTTGCTGGACGCGATCGTGTAAAAATCGATAAGTTGGATTAGCTGAAGCCTTGAAAACTTCATCACTATCCGATTCCGTAAAGAACTTATAGATTTTGGTCGTGGGAATCACCAAACCTTCCTGTAATGCTTTCCATAAAGCCATAGCCGTCATTCCAGCAGATTTCTCACCGACAATTACTAACGTATTCAAATCAAAATGTGATCCTATACAAGCAGCTAAGGTGAGAAGATACTGAGTTCCTTTGGGCAGCTTCTGCAATTGCAACGCCATGAATTCAACGACATCATCAGTGATAGCTAAGGCTTTCACTTGGGCAATATCACACTGCCAATGCCGAATCTCCCAGTTAAAGCTAATTAGCTGCTCGTCATGTAATGTCTTGAGAAACTGAGTGGCAAAGAAAGGATTACCCTGAGTTTTTTGATAGACTAATTTTGTCAAAGGTTGGGCAAGTAATGATTCGCAATTCAGCGTATCCGCCACCAACAAATTCATATCTAGTTCGCTTAACGGTTCCAAAGTAATTGTATTTACTGTTGCCCCCCTTTTAACTATCTCATTCACTCTTAAGATAAATGGATGCACGGGCCAAACTTCATTATCTCGATAGGCCCCCAATACTAATAAATATCCTGTATCGATCATCAATAATTGTAGCAAATTCAGGGATGCTGAATCCGCCCATTGCAAGTCATCCAAAAACATCACTAAAGGATGTTCTTTGCTGGTGAAAACTTGCACAAATTTCTGCATGAGCAGATTAAAGCGATTTTGGGCGGCACTTCCTGACAATTCTGTTGCAGGAGGTTGAGCGCCAATTATGCCTTCTAACTCAGGAATCACGTCAATCAAGACTTGTCCGTTGTCTCCCACTGCTGCTAAAATCTGGGTTTTCCATGTTTGCAGTTGGGTATCCGATTCTGATAGCAATTGACCCATTAAGTCCCGGAAGGCTTGCACAAAGGCACTGAAGGGAATGTTGCGTTGAAATTGATCGTATTTGCCTTTGATAAAATAACCGCGCTGACGGACAATGGGTTTATGAACTTCATTGACAACGGCGGTTTTCCCAATTCCCGAAAAACCTGCTACTAGCATCATTTCGGTGCTACCTGTGCTGACTCGCTCAAAGGCAGCTAAGAGTTTAGCAACTTCTTTTTCTCTACCGTACAGCTTTTCGGGGATAGTAAAGCGATCGCTAATATCTCGCTTTCCGAGTTCAAAAGATTTTATCTGGGCTGTTTTTTGTAATTGAACTAAACAAATCTCTAAATCGTGCTTGAGTCCTAAAGCACTCTGATAGCGATTTTCTGCATTTTTCGCCATCAGTTTACTGACAATTTCCGATAATATCGGGGGAATTTCAGGATTAATGTGATGGCTCGGTTTCGACTGTTTGGCGAGATGAAAATGCACCACTTTCATCGGGTCATCCGAAATAAATGGCAACTTTCCTGTCAACAATTCATAAAAAGTCACACCCAGGGAGTAAAAGTCACTACGATAGTCAATGCCTCGATTCATCCGTCCTGTTTGTTCGGGGGAGAGATAGGCTAATGTTCCTTCTAAAATATTTGGATTCTGGATTTCTTGGGTTTCTCGTGGTAGGAGGGATGCAATACTAAAGTCAATTAGTTGAATTTGTTTGGTGTCGGGATTAATGAGAATATTAGCGGGTTTAATATCTTTGTGAATGACTCGGTTTTGGTAAAGGTAGTGAATAATATCTGTTAGTTGTATGGCGACTTGGAGAAATTCTGCTAAAGGTAAAGCTTGAAATGATTGGGTTTGATTTGTTGCTGTTTTGAGATAAGTAGGTAGGGAGACTCCGCCAAAGTCCTCCATTACTAGGGCATAGCTATTGTGATATACTTCCAGCGTCAGCGGTTTGACGATGTGAGGGAAGTCTAGATTTTTGGCAATGGTATATTGGTTGCGAAACTGGACGAGATCGTTGAAGGTGGGGTATTTGTTTCGCAGCAGTTTGACGACTACTGGGTATTGGTCACGGGTACGGATGCCTCGATAGACTAGGGTGCGTGTACCTGCATAAAGTTGCTCTGTAATCTGATAACCTGACAAATTTGCGATCGCATCCATAACTCGTTTATACAACAGTTAAATTAAAACATTCCATTCCATTGTATTTTATTATGTGACAAAGATAGCGATCGCAAATTCTGCACCCTCGGTAGGGAAAGAATTAACTGTAATTTTTTCCCCATGTTTATCAATTAGTATTTGACCTAAATCAACTTGGTCACAAGTCCCCGGATTTATCTGTGTACCTTTGAAAAAAGCTCCGCATCCCGAGCGCAAGTCCCGGACTCATCCGTGCGAGCAATCTCAAATCTCAAATTTCAAATCGCATGACGTGCGATCGCTAATTCTCGACCAGTTCCTTTCCCTATTCTGCACTATTGGCGCTATGTTATGTATAGTATGGTTGCGTAAGTTGTGATGGTATCGGAAAACAATAATTTGTAATTTTTAACCGCAAATATACGCAGATAAACCCGGATCGAGATTTGAGCTTATCTGCGTACATTAGCCTGCATCTGCGGTTTTATTATGCTTTATTCCCCGTAGTGGCTGCCGACAACCTTACCCCGAAACACAACATAATTGTAGATGTTGTAAAAAATCATAATCGGGAGCAGAATGCCCATAAACACAATCATAAATACCAGGGCGCTGGGCGAAGCAGCGGCTTGGTAAATCGTGATTTGCGAGGGAATAATGTAGGGAAAAACAATCAATCCCAAGCCGATGAAAGTAAGCAAAAAAATCAGAATTGTCCAGATAAACGGCGTTCGTTCTTCTTTGCTTGCGAGACTTTTCAGCAGCAGTCCCACCAACAGCACTCCCAACAAAGGAATCGTGGCAAAGACATAAACTAGCGGTTTCTCGAACAACCTGGCTCTAGCACTTTCGTAAAAAATCGGAGTGGCGATCGTAATTAAAACTGCTCCGATTAAAGTCGTCACCGCCGCAATTTTAGCCGTGCGATAGTGATTTGTTTGCAGTTCGCCCTCCGTTTTCATAATTAGATAGGTTGAACCGATCAAAACATAGCCTTGAATCAGCGTCAAAGCAACCAAGATCGATCGCCAATCCAGCCAATCCCAAGTAGAACCTACAAAGTGACCGGCTTCATCAACCGCAATGCCTTCGAGCACAGCACCCAAGGCAAATCCTTGAGCTAAAGCTGCTAAAAAACTGCCAGCACCAAAGGCATAATTCCAGAGTAATTTGCGATTAGAATGCTCGCGAAATTCAAAGGCTACAGCCCGAAATATCAAACCAAAAAGCATCATGCAAATCGGTATGTACAGCGCTGTCAAAATCGTACCGTAAGCGAGGGGAAATGCGCCAAATAAAGCGCCTCCCATTAAAACCAGCCACGTTTCGTTCGCGTCCCAAACGTTGCCCAAACTCGTCATTAAAATGCCCCTGCGTTCCTCGTCATCAGCAGTCAGAGACAGGATTCCTACTCCTAAGTCAAAACCGTCTAGCATGACGTAGAGCAATAGGAACAAAGCCAAAATTACAAACCAAACTTGCGGGAGAAAATGCTCCAAAGCTTGCATACAATCTCCTATTGTTGTGCTTCTACGGGACGTTGATCGGGAATGTGTTCTGCGGGTTGACTTTCGATTTCGGGTTGATTGTCTAAACCTGGCACAGGCAGACTTAAATTAGGGCCTTGGCGGATAATTCTGCTGCCAAAATACAAGGCACAAACAAACAAAAAGCTGTAAACAATGGCAAAGAAACTGAGAGAAGTTAAAACATTGCTGGCGGGGATGTTTGACACCGCGTCAGCAGTGCGAATTTGCCCGTATAAAGCCCACGGTTGTCTGCCGACACAGCGCACAATCCAACCCGATTCTACAGCAATATACCCCAGGGGAGCAGCTAATACCCAAGCGCGCATCAGCCAAGGTTGACTGCTAATATTTTCAGCAGCAAGTTTGCCTCGCAGCCACTGAATTATACTGAACAGCATCAGTCCTAAAAAGAAGAATCCAATCCCGGACATAATGCGGAAACAATAGTAGATTAAACCCACCATCCGGGGTCTATTTTCTGGCTTCCATTCCTTCAACCCGAGTACGGGTTCGGAGAGTTTTTGTTTGAATTCCAGAACGTATCCTAAGCCATTTGGCACGCTAATTTCCCAGTCATTCTTTTGGGCTTTTTCATTAGGCAAAGCTAGCAAAGTCCAATCTGCTGACTCTCCCGCTGGTGAGGTTTCCCACTTAGCTTCGATTGCTGCTAATTTAGCGGGTTGATAGTGATAAACTTGTTCGGCGCTCAAATGTCCGATGTATATCTGCAAAGGTGCAACGGCGATTGCCGTCGCTATGGCAATTTTTAAAGACTTGGAAAAAAAGGCTTGATTGCGCTTATTGAGAATGTACCAAGCGCTAATTCCGCCAATGACAAACAGCGAAGTTTCTAACGTCGCAAAAAACATATGGAGAATGCTGTTTAATGCGGACGGGTTCATAATTGCTTGAAAGTAATCGCTGACAATAAACTTGCCATTGAGCATTTCTCCGCCCGCAGGAGTTTGCAGCCAAGAGTTAGCTACTAAAATCCAAACTGTTGATAGGTTAGCGCCGAAGGCTACCATGATTGTAGCGAAATAATGGACGATCGGGTGAACGCGCTCCCAACCAAACAGCATAATGCCTAAAAAGCCGGCTTCTAGCATAAATGCCATTGAAGCTTCAAATCCCAAAATGCTGCCAAAAAAGTCACCAACAGCTTCA
>JACJNV010000334.1 GCA_014695175.1 Microcoleus sp. FACHB-DQ6
TACAGTATTTACGAGAGAAGGCATGAAGCCGATCAAAGCGATTAAAGCTGCTACATAATAGGAAATGAATGTTTTCACATCGCGCCAGTTGGCAATAACTGCGACGTAGATTGCGTGGGCGGCAGCGACGCAGACAAATAACAAGTGGGTGTACAATCCCAGTGTTGCTGTGCCTGCATAAAGCGCCCAGGAAAGAACTAGGCGGACAGCATTTTGATTTTCGTCAGAGCGCATTGCTCGCAGCAAGGCTGCACTGGATAAAATAGTAGTTACTGTCCACAAACTGTACTGTCTTGCTTCTTGGGCAAATATGATGTGGTAGGGAGAAATCGCGAAAAGTGCGATCGCCATCCACGCTACTGCTGAAGATTCAAATAACTCCCAAGCCAGCCAATAAATTGCGGGAAATACTAGCAGGCTAATCACGGCGGCCAAACTTCTCATTGCGGCAACGGAACTGCCGAACCATTGCGCCCAATATCGCGCTAGTACGTAATACAGAGGGGGGTGTTGGGGGTCTTCTGTTGCTAAAGAATTCAGAGTATCGCTTAAAGTTTTTTCGGAATTTATCTGCTGATATTTTTGTAAATCCGCAGGCGAGGTTATTTTCTGGTACGAAATTTGTTTGATTATTTCGGCTTCCGTGTAGCCCGAAACTCTTAAAGAAGTATATGTTTCGTCGATCCAGTAAAATTTGCGATCGAGATTGGCGAATCGAAATAAAATGCCTATGACTAATACGGCGATAATTAAAAATCGCAGCCACTTGTCAAGTGAAGGGTTGTGAGAATTTAGTCTATCGCGATCTTTCGTAGATTCCATTTTTTGACACTCCCCTGGCTAAAGCCGAGGGGATTCTTGTTTCGCAGAATCGACTTGCCGATGCAGAATTGCTTCAACATCGGTAGCGGTCAATTCTCCACAAGCGTTCGGATCTAAGATCCAAGTTCCGGTGTGCCCCACCGTACTTAATCCCCGACTCAGGATATTTCTAGCGGCGTTCCAATCTCTATCAAGGGTGCATCCGCACTGACAAGCGTGGGTTCGCGTTGATAGACTTTTCTTAACAACAGTCCTGCAGCTAGAACATTCTTGACTTGTTCCATTGGCTGGCACGGCAATCGTAATCCTTCCGAATACTTTGCCGAAATATTCCATCCATGTTCGGAACATATACCAAGATGCGTCGTTAATCGATTTGGCTAAACAGTGATTCTTCACCATATTTTTAATCCTCAAATCTTCGTAGGCTACACAGTCGTTTGACTGGATGACGCATCTTGCCAATTTCACGGCAAAATCTTTACGCTGTCTACTTATTTTGAGGTGGCGCTTTCCTAGAATCACTCTAGCTTTTCTTCTGTTGTGCGAACCCTTGACTCGTTTTGAAACTCGTCTTTGGGCTTTTTTTAAGCTGTACTCTCCCTTGCCCAGAAATCGCGGATTTTCGACGGCAACGCCCTTTGAGTCTGTGTAGAACTCTTTGAGCCCCACGTCTAATCCAATGGCATTGCCTGTGACCTCAATCTTTTGAGAGCGGTCAACTTGAACGCAAAACTGGACGAAATATCCGTCTGCTCGCTTTACTAAGCGTACTCGCTTGATTTGACTACGGTGATAAAAATGTAAGTCGCGCGTCCCTTTTAGTTTGAGTTTCCCGATTCCTTTCTTGTCGGTAAAAGTGAGAGATTTCCGGTCGGTTGCCAGACGCCATCCGGTTGTCTTATATTCGACCGAGCAGTTGTCTTTCTGGAACTGCGGAAATCCCTTTTTTCCCGGAATTTTCTTTTTACAGTTATCGTAGAATCTGGAGATTGCCGACCACGCTCTTTCTGAGCTAGATTGCCGAGCCATGCTGTTCAAGTCATCGCAAAACGTCCATTCTTTAGCTAAAACAGCGCTGTACTTATTTAAGTCGTATTTATCGACTTTTTGGTTGTCCATCCAAAAGCGCAATGCTTTGTTGCGGATGAACTGCACTGTTCTAATTGCTTCATCTATAGCATCTAATTGCTGCTTTTTACCGTATGCTTTGAATTCAAAAACTAGCATGACTTCGACCTAATCACGATACTCTTATGCTAGCAACGCTAGTTTTACATCGCTAAACTTGTTCACAAAGCTTTACAAGTACGTGTCGTATCCCCTACATTAGGAGAAAGCCGTCCTAGAAGGACGGGGTTTTAAACCCAATTTCTTGATAACTAGCTAATCTGGCACAAATTTTTTCTGTCACCCCACCCGTAGGGTGCGCCTAGCGCACCCTACTAACTTAACAGCCAGAGAGAGGACTTCAGTCATCACTGCGAACAAAGGAATGATTAATCATCTACTCCTTGAATCGGCGCAAAACCCTGCCGCTGAATATTTTCGGTTATGGTGCGGGGTTCGAGGAATTGCAGCAAATAATCCGGGCCACCTGCTTTAGAACCAACTCCCGAAAGTTTAAATCCTCCGAAAGGTTGGCGCGATACCACAGCGCCGGTAATTCCGCGATTGATGTACAGATTTCCGACTTCAAAATCCGATGCGGCTCGATCGATATGCGAAGGCGTGCGAGAATACAATCCGCCGGTTAAAGCAAAATTCGTGCCGTTAGCAATGGTAATCGCTTCACTGAAATTCTTTGCCCGCATCACCGACAAAACTGGGCCGAAAATTTCTTCTTGGGCGATAGTTGCTGTCGGGGATACTTCCGTAACAATGACTGGGCCGACAAAATAACCGGTTTCCGGTGCCGGCATTTCTAAAGCTATTTTAGCTTCGGCGCGGCCTGTTTCGATGTATTCGCGGATGCGCGACTGGGCATTTGCATCGATCACAGGGCCGACTTGAGTGCCGGGATTTTCTGCTGGGCCGACATTGAGCGATCGCGTCGCTTCTACCAATCTTGCCACAAAATTATCGTACACTGATTCGACCACAATTACTCGCGAACAAGCGGAACATTTTTGGCCGCTGTATCCAAATGCCGAATAAACTACGCCTGCAACTGCTTGGTCTAAATCCGCACTTTCATCGACAATAATTGCATTCTTGCCGCCCATTTCAGCAATTACTCGTTTCAGGTGTTTTTGCCCCGGCTGCAAAATCGCAGCATCGGCATAAATTTGACAGCCAACTTCCTGAGAACCGGTGAAAGTAATCATGTGAACGTCAGGATGTTTCACCATGTAAGCGCCCACGGTTGAACCTTTGCAAGGCACGTATTGAAATACGCCTTTGGGAATGCCAGCTTCTAGCAAAATTTCTGTGATTTTTGCTGCAATTACTGAGGAAACTTCCGCAGGTTTGAGCAAAGTACAATTACCTGCAACTAGGGATGCAACTGTCATGCCGACGGGAATTGCGAGGGGAAAATTCCAAGGCGAAATGATTAAAGAAATGCCGCGCGGCTGATAGGTGTAGCGGTTAGTTTCTCCGGGAATGTCGTAATTCTTCCCTTGTTCTAACCGTTCCATTTCGTCGGCGTAGTAGCGGCAAAAATCTATAGCTTCGGATACTTCGGCATCGCATTCTCTGACGGGTTTGCCGACTTCAAACACCATCCAAGCTGACAGTTCGTGCCGCCGCTGTTCCATCAATTCTGCGGCTTTGCGGAGGACGCCGGCGCGCTGTCGGACGGGGGTTTTTCGCCAACCGGTGAAGGCTGATTTTGCTGCTTCAAGGGCTTGTTTGGCCTGTTCTTCGGAAAGCAATCCGATTTTGCCGACTACTTCTGTGGGATTGGAAGGGTTGAGAGAGTTAACTGTTGCTTCAGTATTTTGGTACTCGCCATTGATTAGCGGTAAATAGGTTTTACCTAAGTTGGCGCGCACTGATTTGATCGCTGTTTCTGCTTGTTGCCGCAATTTCGTATTGGCGTAGTCGGTATCGGCAACGTTGGGAAATACTTTGCTGTAAACTAGCTGGTCATTTCCGTTAGCAACTGGCGCGGCTAACAATTGTTCGATCGGCATTTCTTCGGAACTTTGCCGGATGAAAGAACTGTTGGCGGTATTTTCCAGCAAACGGCGGATCAAATAAGCCATTCCCGGCAGCAAATCGCCGTAGGGACAGTAGACTCGGACGCGATAACCCCGATCGACCAAAAGCTTAGCCAATTTGTCGCCCATGCCATACAGCACTTGCATTTCAAAGCGGCGGCGCGGTATATTGAGAGTTTCGGCAATGGCGATCGCCCTCGCTTGCGATCGCACGTTATGACTGCCAATAGCTGCATACAAATATTCGTGATTTTCTAGCAGCAACTGCGTCATCTGCTCGAAATTGGCATCGGTAGCAACTTTGTCATTGTAGACCGGCTGCGGCCAATCTTTCTGCATCGCTTTAATAGTTTCCTGATCCCAGTAAGCGCCTTTTACCAGCCGCACTGTTACCGGATTTCCGCGTTTTTTTGCCCAGGAAATCAGGTTTTGCAAATCTTGGGCACTGTCGCGCAAATATGCTTGCAATGTAATTCCGATATCGGTGCGACTGCGAAACTCTTCCTCTAACAATAAGTCTTTGAGAATTGTCAGAGTTAAACTTTTGTAAGCATACTGTTCCATATCGAAATGAACAGCAGCGCCCAACTCCTTCGCGCGGCGCAGTAACAGGCGAATTCTCTCGCTTACTTTCTCTTCGCTACCTTTAGCATCCAAAGGGTCAAACTGAGAATAAAAAGCCGTTAACTTTACCGATACTTGCACTCGCGGCAGAGTTTCGCCGTCTGCTTTGTCAATTGCATCTACCTGCGGCCAATTCTTCGCTGCATTCGCGAGTTCCGCCATCAATTCCAAATAGCGGTTAAGATAAATTTGCGCCTCAGTTTCAGTGATGACAGCTTCCCCCAAAAGGTCCACTGTAAAACCCATTTTATCTTTGCGAAGCCGCTCTAAGGTTTTAATTACCTGCTTGATATTTTCCCCAGAAATATACTTGTGCGCCAAAGTTTCCACAGCAGGCGCAACCGTCGTTGCAGCCAATTGACCCGGAACCGAATCAGGGCTAGCAAAGTTGAGCAATTTTTTCAATGCTTCGGGCAATTCTACCTCTTCAGCGGTCAGGTATTCTTGCAAGTGGCGGGCAATTTCCGGCCTGCTGCGGAGGGCCGGCAAACAGTCAATAAATCGAAACAACTGCACCCGCAGTCCGGGGCTGGCCATCGCCCAATCCATGAGTTTGTCGTCCCAGCGCATTTGGTCTTGGAGTTGCCCGAAAAAAGAGCGCTTTTTCTCTTGAGTTAGCCGCAGGATTTCTTTGGCAATTTCCTGAGTTTTTGCTTCGTAGAGGTTTTCAGATACTTGTGCGATCATTGGTAATAAGTAATTTGTAATTTGTAATTAGCAACAGGGGGACTTTATGTATTTTGTAACTACCCCCTGATACAATTATAGTTGCTATCTGACTTCTATTCTAACTTGGTAGTTTGCTTGGCGATCGCCTGAAATTTCAATAGTATAATCGCCGCTACTGGCTAGTTGACCTTGCCACTGACCTGTGCTATCCGTAGTACCTAAATTTTCACCGTTAGGAGCAATAATTGCTGCGCTAACTTGACCGCCTTGAACATTTATTGTCATGCTTTGGCCGCTATTGCACTCCAGTAAGTAGCGCCTGGATATGTTGGCTCGCAAACTATTGCTCAGAGTAGTTCCCGTAGCACCGGCTTGAAAGTAAACTCGCTCGGTTACAGGGGTTTCAACCGCAGCGGGAGAAGGAGAAGGAGAAGGCAAAGGAGAAGGCAAAGGAGAAGGCAAAGGAGAAGGGAACGGCGAAACAAGTTGCGGAACGCCAGACAGAGAGGGTATTTGAGTGGGACGGGGCGACGGAGGGATGCTGGCGGGCAGTCCTCTTCGAGGTGCTGGGGGAAGTCCGGGCCGGCGGTTGACGGGCGCTGTTGCGACAGGCGGAGGGCTTTCGGGGAGGGGTACGTCAGCGGGTAGTTTGATTTGAAGGTTCGCTCTTTCCTGATACATTCTCCACGCTAGCAAACTGCCGACACTAAGGACGGCACCGACTAACATTCCGCTGAGAAAAACTGCTAAGATTTGCCACGAGCGAGCTGGTTTGGGAGCGGGGTTCGCAGTTGGAATTGTTGGAGGCGGATAACTTGCAAGTTGAGTTGTTTCCGGCGCGCTATCGGCGACAATTGGAATTGTTTCGGCCTCGTCGATTGGCGCTGAAATATCTTCTGGCGCGGCAATTTCGGCGGGAGTTTCTGTCGGTGCGGAAGTTGAATCGGTACTGGCAATTTCACTGCGATCGAACTCATCACTGGCAGTGGAAATTGTTTCCGGTTGCTGAGTCAAAATTTGTTTTTTTTCCTGTTCGTCGCTCATGGGGCTAAATTTATTTTACAAAGACCGCTTTTAGACATTTTACGTTACTGGTGCGATCGCCTGCACTGCACCAATACGGCAAGGCTCTTGACAAAATGCCGTCCGTGTCGATCGAGAAATCTATCTGCTGGGGCGATCGCAATTTACCAACTTTTTAAATCTCTGTTACTTATTGAGATGGACGATTGACTCGAACCAGCATTCCTCTCAATGTTTCCACATTAGAAATAGCCTCCGAAATTCGTGTAGCCATCCTCTGTCTATCCTGCTGATCGTCTTTGCAGACAATGATACCAGCATGATTAGGTTGTGAAGCGTGTAGTCGAATAAAATCGATTCGATTGAGTGTTAAAACTGCCCGTTCCTTTGTGACAGCAAAAGCCAGGACATCTTCATCAGGAATGCCAAGATTTGCATTACTCGCTTCTTGTACAGTAAGCACATCGTGACCTAGAGCGCGAAGTAATTCAACTACTACCCGAGGGAATTGTTCATCTGCATACAAACCTGCCATGATATTAGTCTATATCGTTCAACTTAATTACTGCTTCAATCTCGTCAGGAAATGCTTCAGCATAAGCCCAGGCATTTTTCAAGTCGCTAGCACTAAGATGCGGATAATCTGCTAAAAGTTGAGCATCAGTTGCACCTAAGCGACGAGACTCTACCAATCCCCAAACAGAAATTCTAGTCCCTGCAATCCTGGCATTACCGCCGACTATACCGGGAGTTTTTTCAATTCCCTGCCAGGTGTTGGCTAAACTTTGAGCTAATATCTGTATTGCTTGAGCTTTCTCGGGCGGAGTCAGGGAAAGCAGTTGCGGTTCTAATTCTTTTAGTGTCATAGTTAATCAGGGGTTTGACTGCTGGGAAGGTCGTATCTCTATTATAGCGATCGAGCTTTTTACTGGTAAAAATAAACCACCCGACAAGAAAATGGTAATTTTGTGGAACAGGCATCTTGCCTGTTCATAAAAATGGTAATTTTGTGGAACAGGCATCTTGCCTGTTCATAAAAATCGTGCAAGATATTATTTGTAGCGTTCCTCTCTAATTAAAGCGGTACTATCTAGTATCCTCCCCATATTCGCCGGACGAGACTCGCGACGACGGCTGATTTCTGCCAATAGTTCTGTTACAGACTTTTTACCTTTTCCTGAGAGGGGTTTTGTCTCTGTTGACAACTCGGCTTCTAAAATGGCGATCGCAAACGCGCTAATCGAGCTGTTTTGAGCTGCGGCTAACTCTTGCAGTCTCACGTACAATTCCTCTGGTATATTTTCTATTTGCAGGGTAGCCATCTGTTAAACTCCTAGCATAGTTTGGCTAAATATTAGCATAGGGAGGCGGGTTTAGGAGGTATATTGAGATTTACTGTTGGGTGGGGGCGGGTTTACGAGATTGTTCGTTACAGGCGAGTATTGTTGGTGAACCCGCCCCTACAAATTCCTGATTCACGATTCCCGATTCCCGATTCCCCATTCCCGATTCCCAATTAGTAATTATTAGGCAAAGACTGCCAAAAAGGCCGCTCTTCTGGCTTCCTCACAGTATTCGTCGCCGACTGCACGTTTCCTTTCAATTCTTGATAATACCTGTCATCCAGAAAACTAACGCTGACGCCAGCAGGAAGCAGCAGTTGGCGCAATCTTTCCTGAGTGTAATCTACACCGTCAATCATTGGCCCGCGCGGATTTGAAACTAACAACTTTCCGTTAACTGGCACCGAATTGACCATATTTGGCCACCAAGCATAACCGCTGTAGCCAAACATCACCGGAACTTGAATAATTTGGTCGTCTCCAAGTAAAAACTCTCTTTTCAACTTCTCTATAATCGGATTAAGTTTCTGATTTTGTAAATTAAGATTGTGTTGAATTAAAGCACGGTTTTTCAAGGCGGCGCTGACAGTTGTTTGAGTGCTCAAACCACGATTGAGCGTCACATCGCCGTAACCTCTTCCCTCCAATTCTTCCAACAGCTTAACTCCTGCTTCGGGACTGGCGATCGCCATTACATATTGTCCGGGAGTTTGAGTGGGAATAAAATTGATAATTTCATCGACTTGGCGAGTCAAAAGCCAAGAAGTATCAATATCCACTGGCGGCCCTTGAATTCTCTGAGCTTGAATAAAATCAAGTACCTCTGGATTAAAACTAGCATTTCCCGAATTCCCGTAATAAACTCGACCCATTGGGTGTCCGGGAATCGGCGGTGTCACCTGCAAGTTGCCGTATCCGTCAGACCACTGACTTACAGGGTCTAAAGAACGAGGATTGCCAATTTTAAATACTTTCAAATCCCGGTCTTGAGTTGATTTAACAGGCGGGTTTTTGTCTTGCTCGCTATTGCTTTTTACGGCTACATTAAACTGGCGTATTTCGGATTTGTCGGGGAGTTGAACGTATCCGTTTTTCTGGGTATCTTGCATCCAAGTGCGATCGCCCTGGAGAATTTTTACTTGAGCGCCCGTGGGTTCTACTGCTTGTTTGAGTTGGGAGATAAATTCGCTGTTGACCGAGCCTCTATCGCTGACCTGAACTTCGGTTACTGGTGCTGTATTGGGCGCTATCATCCAAGGACTAACGCCCATTTGGATTGTTGTGGAGGCGATTTCTTGACCGTTGTTTAGGGCAGTTGCTTTAAGATTAACAGTGCCGTTCCAGTTGCGATCGGCAAATTGTTTGGCTTCCACACCTAAAACAATATTCGTGCTGAAAACTAGAGGTTGAGCACCGGATATATCTACAGGTTGCCAGCCGTCGCCCGTCTTCTGAAAAACGCTGATGTGAGGGCTAGCAATGCTGTCAGCAGTGATAAATAACTGAGAGGTTTTGAAGTTTTCAGACAGTGTTAAGTTAACTTGAGAAAGCATTGCTGCACGGCGGGGAGCGCTAACTTTGGTTTGTTTCCAAGTCGGTATCTTGCCGCGATCGTTATTGCGATCGTTAAATAAAATTAGGGCGCCCTTGGACAAAGACCATTGTTCTTTTCCGGCTTCGTCTTGCTCGTTGATTTGGCCATCTCTGTTAGTATCTCCCGCAAAGAAAAAGTTCGGCGGGGACGCTGCGGGCGTAACTGGGGCGGGAGTTGGTGTTGCGGTTGGTTGAGGAGTTGGTTGAGAAGCTGCTTGCTGATTTCTCTCTAACTCTTGTCTTTCAAGTTCTTGTCGGGCTAATTCTTGTCTGGCTAACTCTTGCCTTTCAAGTTCTTGTCTTTCAAGTTCTTTACGGGCTAACTCTTGCCTTTCAAGTTCTTGTCTTTCAAGTTCTTTACGGGCTAATTCTTGGCTTTCAAGTTCTTGCCTTTCAAGTTCTTTACGGGCTAACTCTTGCCTTTCAAGTTCTTTACGGGCTAACTCTTGCCTTTCAAACTCTTGCCTTTCAAGTTCTTTGCGGGCTAATTCTTGCTTTTCAAACTCTTGCCTTTCAAGTTCTTTTCTGGCTAATTCTTGCCTTTCAAGTTCTTTCCGGGCTAATTCTTGCCTTTCAAATTCTTGCCTTTCAAGTTCTTTTCTAGCCCGTTCTTTTTTCTCTTGCTCTTTTCTCTCTATTTCTCGACGAGCCAATTCTTTTTTCTCTTGCTCTTGGCGGGCTCGCTCTCTTATCTCTTCTTCCTCGGCTCTAATTTTCTCAACAGAACGTGCAACTTGCATTTCATAGGTAGCGACACTGAGGTTTCCTTGATATTCGATGGTTTTGTCGATCGCCCCATCAGCCAAAAAAGAATCGTGAGGAATGAGTCGCAGCGTATTGATAGCCAACTGCCACAGCCGCTGGGACTGTTCCCAAGTAGCAGAAGAAGGATTAGAAGTGCGTCCAATTACGACTGCTTGGGCGGCTAATTTAGCAGCATCGTCCCAATTATATTTGGCTCTTTCTTCTATTTGAATCTGACTTTGCACGTTTTGGAGTTGCTGCGTCAGAGTTTGAGATTGCTGGCGGTGGATTGCTGATTTCCAAAGTTCTCCAGGAAACGGGGCGCTGTCGGAACTTTTGGCAAGGTTATCTAATTGTACTTTCAGGCGATCGCGCAATTTGTAGAGTTCGGAAAGGGATTGCGGAGTTTCGCCGTCTGGCTGTCGCCCAGAGAGTGCGAGTTGGTAGTTTAGGGAAGGTTGAGCCACTGTTGTGGGGACTGCAACCCAAATAATACCGATGACGACACCGAAACCATTGACGATCGCGATCGCAATATATTTAACCAAGCGCATATAGTTTATCCTCAGACACGCCAATAATTTTACCTAATCTGGGGAGCAATGGGGGATTTAATTATAAGGACTTACGCATGGCGGTCCAGAAATCGGGTTTTTTACGAAAATACAGTGTTGCTGCCGACAGAGTAGGTAAAAAACCCGGTTTCTTTGTCGGAGTCCGTAAGTCGGGTTATAGCAAATTCTCGCCATGTTTTAAGCAGCCTCATTTTCTATGATTGCTGTTTCAATTTCTTCTGGGTAAGCATCAGCATAAGCCCACGCATTTACCAAGTCAGCGGCGGTTAGATCGGGAAATGATTCGTAAGGATTCAGGTCAAAAAAACTTAAGTGGCGGCATCTGGTAAAATAAAGGAATGAAAAAGCCCACAGCCACCAGAGAGCAGAAAAAAACCGAGATAGAGCAGTTGAGCCA